>JAUXHH010000255.1 GCA_030621655.1 Desulfobacterales bacterium | reverse complement strand
CGCAGCTTGAAACGGGTGAGCAGGAAGAAAAACAGCGCCACCTTGAGCGGCATAACGAATGTCAGAAGAGTTGCTATGCCGAGTGCTTCAAGAGTTGGTGCGCCGGACAAGCCGATGCTTAAGAAAAAACCAACAAGAAAAATTTCTTTAAATCCAAAAAGCGACTTGGCAAGTTCTGAGGCCTTGGGATGGTCGGCAATCAGCATACCGACAATTAAAGCCCCCAGATCAGCCTTTAAACCAACCAGATCAAAAGCTGCTGCTCCCACTACCAGAGCGATGAACATACCGGCCAGGATAAGAACCTCACCGTGCCCACAGCGGCTCAGGATGGCTTTAAGCAGGTACCGGATGACCGGCAGCAGGGCCAGGAGAGCCAAAGCCCAAAACGAAGGAATCTTTCCCAGGGAAAAAGTCAGGAAGAGGACGGCAATGATATCCTGGATGATCAGGATGCCGATGGAGACCCGGCCGTGCAGGGCCGCCATTTCCCCCTTCGCTTCCAGTACCTTGACCGCAAAAACTGTACTGGAGAAGCTTAAGGCAAATGCGATCAGCAGAGATTGTTTGAAGTCAAGAGAAGCAAAGAGCGAAGTACCGGCAAGACTGAGTCCGATAATTGCTGCACCGAAGAGTGCAACTGTGATGAGCATATGGATGGTTCCGGTTGCCCATATCCTGGGTTTAAGCAAACTTCTTATCTGCAGCTTCAAGCCAATGGTAAAGAGCAGCAGAGTCACGCCGAGGTCGGAGATAATGTCGAGTGTCTCTCCCCCTTCAATGCCAATACCGTTCAGGACAAAGCCTGCTGCCAGAAAACCGACCAGGGGCGGCAGTCCCACCTGGCGGGCTGCAAATCCCAGAAAAAAGGCTATGGTTACCCAGATTGGATCCATTTATTTTCTCATTACTTTTTAAAGGTTTACTATAATTACAAATTATTCATATAACAAATTTATTTTGTTGATATAATTGACCTGAAAATATGTCCAATTACAACACAATAAATTTGCTAATCAAGTCAATCTCTAATATATTGAGAAACATTTCCAAATAATAAAAAAATACCGGTATTAACGATAACATTGAGAGGTTATAAAATGGGCAATTGGAGAAGTCTGAATCTGAAAAGTGTTACCTGGATGTCCCTGCTGGCATTCTGCCTGCTTTCATTATCAACTGCCTGGGCGCAGGAGGAATCAGGCGATTTCTGGCCTCGGGAAATAGAAACTCCAAAGGGCACTGTGGTGGTTTACCAGCCGCAGCCGGAAAAACTTGACGGCAATAAACTCTCAGGTCTGGCAGCCGTCGCGGTTGAGTTGAAAGATAAAGAGGAACCCATCTTCGGGGCCATCTGGTTTGAAGCGCGGTTGGACACAGACCGTGATGAGAGAACCGCCACCATTACAGATGTTACGATAACCGATGTACGTTTCCCGGAGCAGGATGGAAAAAAAGGGGATAAATTAAAAAAACTGCTGGAAGAGGAAATCCCCAAGTGGAACATACCCATCTCCATGGACCAGTTGATGGCCACCCTGGAACTGGCAGAGACAAGAGCCGAGGCGACCCAGAAAATCAATACCGACCCTCCCAAGATCATCTTCATGACCGAGCCGGCAGTGCTCATCACCCTGGATGGCGAGGAGAACCTCCAGGAGATAGAAGGTTCAAAACTCAAGCGGGTTCTCAATACTCCTTTTACAATTCTGTTCGAACCATCCAAGAAAACCTATTACCTCTATGCGGACAAAGATACCTGGTACACAGCCAGTGATATCAAGGGAGACTGGACCATTACCAAATCGGTTCCTTCAGAGATAGCTGCCCTGGCCCCGAAGGAAGAAGCCTCCCCGGAAGACCAGGCGCCAAAAGAAGAGGATGAAGAACCGGGCCCGCCGCCCAAGGTGGTCGTTGCGACCGAGCCAACCGAACTCATCTCCAGTAACGGCAAACCGGAGTTTGCACCGCTTTCCGGCACCGATCTTTTGTACATGAGCAACACTGACAGTGATGTGCTCATGGATATCAAGAAGCAGGAATATTATGTCCTGCTGTCAGGCCGCTGGTTTATGAGTAAAAAAATGGAAGGCCCCTGGAAATATATCCCCGGTGATAAACTGCCTGAAGATCTTGCCAAAATACCCGAGGATTCAGAAATGGGCACCGTGCTCTATGCGGTCCCAGGAACAGACGTAGCCAAGGAAGCGGTGCTTGATGCGCAGATCCCCCAGACCGCTACGGTTGATCGCAAGAAGGCAGCGCTTACCGTGGAATATGACGGTGAGCCCAGGTTCGAGCCTATTCCCACTACGAAGATGACCTATGCCATAAATACAGCCACGCCGGTCATCCTGCTTGACGGTACATACTATGCCTGCGACGAGGCAATCTGGTTTGTGTCAAACGGTGCCAAGGGCACCTGGCAGGTGGCAACTTCCATTCCGGACACCATCTACACCATACCTCCGGAGTCCCCCATTTATAACGTGACCTATGTCCGCATCTATGATTCCACCCCGGAAGTGGTCTATGTCGGCTACACACCGGGTTACACCAATACCTATGTCTACGGTACCACTATTGTCTACGGCACAGGTTACTGGTATTCCGGCTGGTATGGTCACTATTACTACCCGCGACCGGCCACCTATGGCTTTCATGTGCGTTGGAACCCATGGTACGGTTGGGG
>JAUXHH010000144.1 GCA_030621655.1 Desulfobacterales bacterium | reverse complement strand
TGACTTAACACCCATCACTCCAACACTCCATTACTCCAACACTCCATCACTCCAACTTGGATAAAATACCGATACTACCGGCATCTGAAATCTTTAGGCTTAACACTGCTAACTAATTGTCGATAAACCATGCTTATTGAACTGAAAAAAACAACTAAGATATATAACCAGAGAAGACCCAATGAGGTAACGGCGCTTTACGATGTGAGTCTCACCGTTGCACCTCAGACCATGGTTTGCCTCCAGGGTGCCAGCGGTTCAGGCAAATCCACCCTGCTTGCCATTATAGGATGTGTTTTACCGCCTACAAGCGGCAGGGCTTCAATCGCAGGCAAGCAGCTTTCACGCATGCCCGACAGATTTCTGACCAAGCACCGACGCGAAACCATCGGCTTTATTTTCCAACAGTTCAATCTCCTGCCCCGCCTCTCTGTGCTGGACAATATCACCCTTCCCCTTCTCCCCCTTGGAATTTCACCTAATGAAAGAAAGGCAAGAGCGCGAAAGCTTATGGACCAGTTATCCATAAGCCACAGGGAAAACTTCCCGGCCGGACAAATATCCGGCGGAGAAATGCAGCGCGTTGCAATAGCCAGGGCCTTGATCAACAACCAGCCAATCATTCTGGCTGACGAACCGACCGCACATCTTGACAGCCGTCTCAGTATGGAATTCATGCAAATTATGGCTGATCTCAAAACAGCCGGAAAAACAATCATAATCGCCTCGCATGACGCCTTGGTTGCAGAGCATCCTGCCATTGACAGAATCATCCATATTAAGGACGGACGCCTCGATGTTCCTTAATTCCTGGAGCCTGGGCCTCACTCTTGCAGGGCTGATTGTTCTGGCTCTTGGTATCTTTGCCGGCCGCACAGCAATCCGGGTACTGCGATACTGGGACCCTTCCAGTGATTCCAACCTTCAAATCAAGCTGGAAAACGAGATATGGCTTGCCTCAACCCTGGTGGAATATGGCCTTGGCTTCCAGATTATCACCCTCATACTTTTTGTCCTGGCAGCTGATACATTCTGTCAGGTTATAGTCGGGGCCATGTGCGCCACCGGTGCCCTGCTGGCAAATGATTTCGGCATGCCTGCCCTGATGGTGAAACTCATCGGGGTCTTTCTGTACGGTTTCTGGATTGTCCTGCACAAGCTGGATATAAGCTCTGAAACATATCCCCTGGTTAAAACCAAATATATCTACCTGCTGCTGATCCTGCCCCTGCTCCTGGCTGATATAACATTGCAGACCCTGTATATTGCTTATTTGTCACCTGATATCATCACTTCCTGCTGCGCCGTGGTCTTCGGCTCCTCAGCTGAAACCGGCAGAAATCTGCTGGAAAGTTTTCCGCAGAACACCCTGCTGCTCCTCTATTACGGCTCAATTATCGCTCTGATTATTGTGGGGTGCATACTTTTGAAACGCTGGATGCTGCCGCTTGCTGCAGCTTTCTCTGCCGGCTGGCTCTGGTTTTTAGGATTGGCGACCGTAGCTATAATTACGGTTTTTTCTTCTTACATCTATGCAATGCCTTACCACAATTGCCCTTTCTGCATCTTGAAACCTGAATATCATTATATAGGTTTCGCTCTCTACTTCACACTGATCCCAGCCTCTTTTTTCGGCCTTTCAACACTGCTTGTCGAGCCTTTTAAAAACAGGAAGGATCTTGCTGGACCTGTATCAAAATATCAGAGGATTGCTATCAGGACATCATTGGTTTTGCTGGTGCTTCTGGCAGTTATAAGTTCCTACCACTATCTGCTTTATATGATCAGTGGTGGTGAATCATAATTCTTTATTCGTTCAAGAAAACCTCAGGGCCGAGTCAGAAGTAGCTGGCTCAGCCGGAACCATTAATTAATAAAAGGAACAAAGGCACTGAGGCACAAAGTGACCGTAAGACAAAGAAGTGTAAAGGTTTTTGGGTACACACAATGTAACCATATGATTTTGTTATCAGGTTTTTAAACTCTGTGCCTTTGTGCCTCAGTGCCTTATAACAGTAAGCGGCAGCAGGTAAGCGAGCCTGCGAGACTCCGGGTAAGCGAGCCTGCGAGACTCCGAAGCCGGGGCATCAGAGCCCGGATTCTTTACTTCAGCTCTCCGACGGCACGGCCATACTTTCCGGCTTCGCCTTTTCTTTTTTCCCCTGCCAACGTGTTGACACGACCGAACCAACAGCTGCGACAACACCGGATGAGAATACGCTGAAGACCAGGGGCATACCCTTGATCCCAAACAGATCAAAGACAAATGACTTCAACATGCCAAGAATACCGACCACAATCGCCACGGTCAGTATCTCATTATTTTTCCTGCTGCTGGCTAACAAAAGAAGAAACACAGCACCGAGGTTAATAAAAACAGTCTGCCCGCCCCGAAACATATATTCAAAATCAGACGTAGTTCTGGCCAACACCTGGTAAAGTCCCAGGCGCATAAGGAAAAAACCGCTGATAAGGCCGGTGAGCAGCAATATAATTGCACTGAAATCCTTCTTGTCAAGCCAGGAGAAAAAGGCGGAATGCATGCTCGGCGGAGTATGACACCTGCACCAGCGATACTGCAGAAAACTCATGGACATTAAGGTGCCTAACACAAGGCTGCCAACAAGTGGAGAACTTATATCAACTGCCACAACGCCTGTGCCCAGGGCAACCAAAACGGCTGCCAATTGAAACAGATAGGATGTACAGCGTATGCCACCGCTCTGCCACCTGTTAGCCAGCCGGGCCATAATATATGCAGACACGGATAAGACCGGGACAGACCAGAGGAGATTGGAAAAGATTGATGCAACTCCCAGACTGAGCAGCAATACAGCAGCAAAGGTATAGGTCGTACTGCCGATAGCACCTTCTTTATTACGCTTTGCCAGCCACGCCCCTACTCCCAGATGTGCCAGACCCGCCAGTATTCCTATCATACCCAGCCAAAGGGTATTCCTGTACCATGGAACTATTACTGACCAGGCTGCCAGGAAAGCACCAACACCTGCCACGGAAGGCAGCAGACTATCAAAAAAACCAAGATCTTCCCTGTCGGTAGCCATCCTGTAAATATTGGAAACAGTATAAAAGGCCCAGAAGAGAAAAATAAATGGTAGAAACCAGGTCAGATGCAGCAGGCCTGCTGTGGGCTCATCACATGCTGCCGGAACATTAAGCTTAAAGGCCCAGAAGAGCCAGAAGACAATAGTCAGCCCCAGAGTGGTCCAGCGCAGGGTTGGGCATAATCTTTCCCGCCAGGCAATATAGGCGGCGATACAGCCACCAAGTAACAACAGGGCCAGCATTGGATAAAGCGGGTATGGAAAATCGATGGCCATACCGACCAGGCCACTTCCCAGGGCAGCTGCACAAAGCTGGAAAGAGGCACGATGACGCAGCCCCATTACTATCACGACCGCTGCAGCCGCAATTAAAATCAAATAGGCCATCACTGTCGAAAGCGACTGAAAACGGGCATGGGTTTCAAGGACAACGGAAAAAAGCAGCAGCAGGCCACAGGCAGGAAAAACCGGTGCCAACCTGTTCTGCCGGCCATAAAGCCACCAACCCGCAAGTATGAGTGCTGCGGCATACCCCATACCAAACAGCGATCCGAGCTGGGTGTTTATAATTTCGTTATCCGTGATTGTCCTGAGGATCAAGGCGATGACCATGGCAAAACACACTGTCGCCACTCTGGGAAGCAGTGATCCGGTGCCGGCCTTTTTCAGAACCCCTTCCTGGGGTATGGTATGCCCTTGAACCGGGGTTGATGTTTCAAGAGTCCGGACTTCATCAGGCTGGTGCACAATAGATTTACCCGATTCCAATATCTGCAGTCTAGCAGACAGTTCATCCACCTTATCCTTGAGAAATCCAACCTGCTCAGTCAAAAATCCCAGCTGTCCTTCCAGTTCTCTCTGCGTCTCTGCCATATTATCTCTTTCTTTATCTCTTTGATTATTCGAGTCTTTTTTATGCCCTTTTAAAAAAAATAAAAAATATGCATTTACTGGTTGCACAATTCATTTCGGACATTTATATTCGGCACCAATATTTCAATACCACAATGTGGTACAAAATTTGTTGCCATATATTACAAACTATGTCAATAATAAATACCACATTGTAGAATTTTATTTAAAATGCAAACTATTTCAATAAGTTATAAATTGCTATTATCACTAAACATAAAGAGCAAGAACCATCTGGTTGCAAAAATAGAAATTTAGTGACTTATTAAATTGCACCCTTCTGCTCAAGCATTTCAATTTTAACAATTAATTAATAATCATTACCGATTGAGTCACTTAATGATTTCCTCTAATGATTTCCTCGGAGAAAGGAGACAAATAGCTTAAATGAAGAATCATGTTTTACGACCTCTGTGGGTAGTCATCGCAGGAATTGCCTTGCTCTTGTTAGTGAGACACTTCATCGTGCCCAGCGATTTTGGAGTTCAAGAAGGCGGAAGCTTTACCTACAACTTTCATCGCGAAAGCAACGTCGAAGAATGGGAAAAATTCAAAGTAAAATACCGTGGCATGGACTACTGCCAAGAGTGTCATGAAGAAAACGTAGAATCCATTCTCGAATCACCCCATGCGATCATACAGTGTGAAAACTGCCACGGGCCTGCCATCGATCACCCCGACAACCCGGAAGTTCTGGCCATCGACACCAGCCGGGACCAATGTCTGCGTTGCCATTCCTATCTTCCTTACCCAACCAGCCAGCGTAATGAAATTGCCGGCATAGACCCGGATGAGCATAACACTGACTCAGAATGTATCGAATGTCATAATCCTCATAACCCTGATCTGGAGAATATGGAATGAGTTGTTCTCGGAGAGATTTATTAAAAAATACTTTCAAAGCCACCCTGGCTTCGGCGTTGCCCCTTTCAGCCTTTAAAATGCTGAGCCCGGCCCAGGTCAAGGCTTCAGTGGGCGATTCAAATGTCCGCTGGGTTTTTCTGGTCGACACCTATAAATGCGTGGGATGCGGTCTCTGCGTCAAGGCCTGTAAAAATGAGAATGAAATCCCGTATGACCTGCCA
>JAUXHH010000257.1 GCA_030621655.1 Desulfobacterales bacterium | reverse complement strand
CCCCTCGTTGTTTTAATTGGCATCACCGCCACTCATCAGGCTACAGATATGATCGATGAAATGACCATGTTTGGTGATGAGTTGTTCCACGCCGTGTATGGCGGTATCGAGTATCCCATGTCGGTCGGAAACAGTGAGGCTATTCGTGAGCAATTGTTGCAGATGAGCAGCAAAATGGAGAACGTCCAGATATACATTAATGATCTGAACCGGTATATCACTTATACAACCGATGCCGGGATGATAGGTAAAAAAATTGACGATTCTATCTATAATCAGGCTGTTTGGAAGGAATTGATCACCCAGCCCAGGACGGATGAGGTTTTGAAACGGAGTTTTGAAGAGCGGATAGACGGCAAACGGTACCTCAATATGGTCAGGTTGGTGAAAAATCAGGATAAATGCCACCAGTGCCATATTCCGGACCAGGATATTCTGGGGGCAATAGTTTTCAGGATGGGAACCGACCGGACTTACGCCAATATTTTTTCCCATGTGCGGCATATTTTTGTTATAGGAATTTTGGGGATCGTAGCCATAATTTTTATAAATTACCTGCTTCTTTCCTGGCTGGTGACGAAGCCTGTGAAGCGGCTGTCCAGGGAGTTGCAGGAACTGCCTGAGAAGATAGAAGAAGAGGAATGTCAGACACGAAAGACAATTGTCCGTGAAGATGAGATAGGGGATCTTGAAAAAACTTTCTATAAAATGCGGCAGGAGCTTTTTGAAAAGAACGAAATAATAAAAAATACCTGTAATGATCCTTGACGCAACACTAGGGATCTGATGGAAAGTTGTAATCTATAATGGATATGAATAACTTTTTCTGCGGAGTTCAGGTGTGAACCTTGCAATTTTGGGTACTCTTCTTGGTGGTGTAGGTCTTTTTCTGTTGGGCATGATGCTCATGACAGATGGATTAAAGCTTGCCGCCGGTAAGGCCTTGCGCAATATTCTTGAGAATTCGACCAAGACTCCAATAAGGGGCATACTGTCCGGTGCCTTAATCACCTCAGTAGTTCAATCCTCAGGCGTCGTAACGGTTGCGATTATAGGCTTTGTCAATGCGGGCCTGATGAATCTCCGACAGGCCATCACAATAATTTATGGCACGAATATCGGCACGACCATGACCAGCTGGCTGGTGGCAATCATTGGTTTCAATCTTAATATAAAAGCTTTTGCTTTGCCTGCTATCGGCCTGGGGATGATGTTGCGACTTGCCAAGGGCAAAAATAAACAGGGTGCCATGGGAGAAGTCCTGGCAGGATTCGGGATATTTTTTCTTGGAATCGATGTCTTGAAAACAGGCTTTGAAGGTTTTGGCAGCGGTATAGAACTTGCCGGGCAAGCCGACGGCTTTCTCAGTATCCTGATTTATCTTGGTATCGGCTTTTTATTGACTGTTGTTATGCAATCGTCAAGCGCAGCAATTGCAATTACACTTACAGCTACTGCAGGTGGTGTGATCCCAATCGATAATGCAGCAGTTCTGGTTATTGGTGCCAATGTCGGTTCAACCTCCACCGCAGGCCTGGCTGTTCTTGGTGCTACTCCAAATGCCAAAAGGGTTGCTGCAGCCCATGTCGCGTTTAATATCATTACAGGTCTGGCGGCTCTTTTACTTCTGCCACTTCTTTTGAAATTTCTTTCATCGATGCGGGTTTTATTTGTGCATGATGCCGGGCCTGTGACTATCCTTGCCATGTTTCATACCTTGTTCAATATCTTGGGCGTTCTGATACTATGGCCTCTAACCAAGATGATGATTCGTCAGCTCAAGAGATTATTTCGCAGTGCTGAAGAGGACGAGGCCAAACCGGTCTATCTGGATAAGAATGTTATCTCTACGCCTGTTCTTGCTATGCATGCCCTGGAAAAAGAGCTTGAGCGGCTGGGGAAAATTGCCAGGCGTATGGCAAAGGGATCGTTGAGCACTGAGATCAGCATGAGTCCCCAACTCGCAAAAGATAAAGCTGTTTTTGGCCAGTTGGAAATTTCGATTGGTGATTTTGTTAACCGTATGCAGCGCAGCAATTTACCGGAAGAGTTGGATGATGCATTACCAAACTGCTTACGCATTGCCGGTTATTATGCCTCAATCACTGAACTTGCCGCCATGATTGCGAAAAAGCAAGGTGAGGTTCAGCCGTTGCAGGATGAAGGGATTGCAGAGTTATTTAACAATTTTAAAGTGACGGTTGTAAGAATGGCTAAGGACTCTGATGTGGAACTGGAAGGCTTTAATCTTGAAACATGTGAAAAAAGCCTGCAGATGGTTATTGATGAGTATCACGATTTGAAAAACATTTTATTACGATTGAGCACCCAGGGTGTTTTACATGTTCGGCAATTCGTTGTCCTGCAGGATATGATCAGTTATATGCGCCGGTTAGCTGAACTGGCGGCAAAGGCTGCCCGCTATTTGGCCGAACTGACTCAATTTGCCGAGTTAAAAACAGGAGATGAATCTGAGAGTGAAACTTCCTGAAAAATTATATAAGCAAGATCCCCTTTTTTATAAAGGTTTATGCCTGGGCCTTCATTTTAATTTGTACTGTAACCTTCTGTCATAACAATTAACCCGCAGTCACACATTTCAGCATTTAATAGTGAATGGTGATAGTCTGAGAGCATAGAAGATGGTATACG
>JAUXHH010000251.1 GCA_030621655.1 Desulfobacterales bacterium | reverse complement strand
ACCCAATATATACGAAACTGCAGAGAGGCGGAATGACTTAGGTCAAGGGATGAGCGAGGGGTACAGTTTTTCTTTTTTGCAGAGCCTTTTCACGGCAGAGACGGCAGCGTTCGTTGCCGCACCACTGGCAGGAGAAACAATCCGGGCATGAATTCTTCCTGTTCTCCGGTTTGCAGTCCTGTACATAGATCAATCCCCGGTTATCCGGCAGCTTTTTAAATGACATTGTTCCCTCAATAATTCATGTGTATCAAGAAACTATAATGACAAAAAGAGAAAGAGTAAGGGTGTGGACATTTTTTATGGCAATGCGCCAGTCCTGTTGACCAAAACAGCCTTTCTGTATAGGGTAAGCCAAACGGCCTTTAAAGGCCTGCTTTTTTATGTAAACCATTCCTTCCAAACCCAAGCTACAGAATGCAAAGCATTACGCTTAAGAGAAATTAACCATGAAGCTGACATGCACACCACCGGATGATTCCTTTCAGATCAGATGCCCAAGGCTGGGCCAGCAGATCCATTTTTCATACTGCAGGCAGGAAAATATGGGATTGCCCTGTTTCAAGACCCTTGACTGCTGGCATATTCATTTCCAGGTCGTGGAATATCTCCAGCAGGAACTTTCAACTGCCGAATGGCAGGACGCTTTTGAAACTCCCTCTACACCCAAGATGGTTTCCCTGGCCGAACTGATTGAAAAAGCACAAAAGCTGGCAAAAAAGCAGAAATAAAAAAGAGAATCGGCTGCATAATCCAACCGATCCTCTTTTAAATAGCATTCAAATACTATTTATGTAAATTATCTTCCTTTATTATTTAGCATAACCAGGAGCAGCTTCTTTTTTCTCTCCCCCATAGCCTGGAACCGGGGTGCCGTAACCTGCGGCAGCTTCTTTTTTCTCTTCATCATAACCAGGTGCCGGGGTGCCATATCCAGGAGCAGCGTCTTTTTTCTCCTCGCCATAACCCGGGGCGGCCTCCTTTGCCTTCTCCGCACCATAGCCGGGAGCAGGTGCTTCCTGTTTTGCCTGGGTGCTAACTGCACCCTTTTTAGTACCGCTTCAACCGCCGGCGCCAATGGCTACGCCTGTCATGCCTGCAACAAGGCCGGCAATGCTGAGCCCTTTGAGCATCTTTTTCAGGTATTTCTTTTCCATTTTGCCCTCCTTTTGTAAAGATTGATCATTATATCCAAAGATCAACTAATTAACGCCGATCGCATACTACTATAATTTGTCAGAGAATTATAGCCCGAACCGACAAAAAATTAATTTTCCCTATTCCGTGCAGTTCCACATTGCTTTCATCAGCTTTTTCAAAGATAATAAAAACATGCAAACATCCAGACCAATCTTTCTCTCAAAATCACAGTTCACCCGCGGCCTGCAATGCCATAAATCCTTATGGCTGTTAAAAAACAGGCGGGACCTGCAGCAGAAACCCGACGCAGCTTTACAGGCCCGTTTTGATGCGGGTACCGAGGTGGGAATATTGGCGCAGCAGCTTTTCCCAGGTGGTACCGGCCTGGAATACGAAAGCGGCATTTCAAAAAACATTCAAAAAACACAGGAACTTATCGCTTCCGGGGCAGGGACGATCTATGAAGCGACATTCCGCCATGACAATGTGCTTGCCATGGTCGACATTCTACGGAAAGGGGAAAATGGCTGGGAAATGTACGAGGTGAAATCCTCTACCGCGACCAAAGATATTTTTATCAATGATACCGCTATTCAGTATTATGTGATAAAAGGGACCGGCCTCGATGTTACCAGGGTGTTCCTTGTACACCTGAACAACCAGTACACCAGGACAGGTGAGCTTAACCTGCAGGCTCTCTTTGCTATGGATGATGTCACTGAACTGACGCTGAGCAGGCAGACTGATATCCGACAGCAGCTTGGAGACATGCGCCAGAGGCTTGAAGGCGGTGAACCATCCATTGACATCGGCCCCTATTGTACCGCCCCATACGAGTGCGATTTCAAGTCTTACTGCTGGCAGCATATTCCGGAATATTCCGTCTTTGACATCGCCAATTTACGCAGTAACCGCAAGTTTGCCCTTTATTACGGAGGTGTTCTTCGCCTGCAGGATATTCCGTCTGATTTTTCTCTGTCGGACAACATGCAGATCCAGGTCGAAGCGGAATTGACCGGGAGAAAATTTGTAAATACCAGGAACATCAGGGAATTCCTCTCAAAAATCTCAGAACCCATCGGTTTCCTGGATTTTGAAACCTTTATGGAACCTGTGCCGTCGTTTGACGGCCAAAGACCTTACCAGCAGATGCCTTTCCAATACTCGCTCCATATTTCAGAAAACGGAAAGCTTGTACACCATGAATTCCTCCAAGCAACAGGTCTTGATCCACGGCAGGCCTTTATTGAAAAACTGCTTGAGGATACCGGCTCCTGCAGGACCATACTTGTTTACAATCAGGCATTTGAAGTGACGCGGCTCCAGGAAATAGCCAAAACCTTCCCGGAGTTTGCTGAGGGAATCGAGTCCATTATTGCAAGGATCGTTGACCTTATGACTCCTTTCAGGGACAAGGATTATTATATCAGGGAGATGTGCGGCAGCCATTCGATTAAGTATGTACTGCCGGCCATGGTCCCTGATCTGAGCTATGACAATCTTGCAATAGCAGACGGTGAGATGGCCATGCTTGCCTACGCCAGTCTGTCCAAAATGGATGATGGGGATGAAAAGAAAAAAATCCAACAGAACCTGCTTGAATACTGCAGGCTGGATACGCTGGCCATGGTAAAGATATGGGAAAGGCTTGTCAGTATGACGCAGCCCAAGGGACAATTATCTT
>JAUXHH010000158.1 GCA_030621655.1 Desulfobacterales bacterium | reverse complement strand
GCTGTAAACATCCTTTTCAGGATCGATCCGTTTCTGGCTGCCAGTGCTTCTCTAGCCACTAAAACACTGATATCGCTGATGTGGCCGTCTCTTATTTTTATCGGACTTACTTTTTTTCTTGGCCGTTTCTTCTGCGGCTGGATTTGTCCCATGGGAGCTCTGCTTGACTCCACTCATGGATTTATTCCACATGTCAATCAAGGCTATAAAACCAGATACCATTCACTAAAGTACTACCTCCTTATTTTCTTGCTCATAGCTGCCTTTTTCGGCCTGCCGGCGGCCGGTTATTTTGATCCGTTCTCAATCCTGGTCCGCGGCCTGGCAATTTCCGTGTATCCTGCTCTGAATGTCCTGTCCACCACCTTTTTCACCTTTACTTATCAGCAGATGCCGGAATGGATCAATATGCTGACCGAGCCGGTGTATACCTTTCTCAAGGTAACGATTCTGCCATTTCGGCAAAACCATTATGAACTTGCCTTCTTGTCACTCTTCATCCTTTTGTTGATCTTTGTTCTGGAACGACTGGAAAGACGTTTTTTCTGCCGTAATGTCTGTCCGGTGGGGGCATTTTATGCAATTGTTGCACGTTTTTCGCTGATGCGGGGTAGAGGCGGCACAAAGTGCGGCAAGTGCAGAAACTGCATGACTGTCTGCCGCATGGGGGCAATTGACGAAGAGCGAAACATATCACCGTTGGACTGCAACCTTTGTTTGGACTGTGTCGATATGTGCCCCGGCGACAAAATATCCTTTGGCTTGCAGCAAAAGGATGTTACCAGACCTACCTTTGGGCTTAGCCGTCGCACTTTTATCAGCAGCCTGGCAGTAGGTGCAGCCCTGCCTTTTTTTCTTGATACCAGGACCATGACAAAAAGGCCTGATCCTTATTTGATGAGGCCCCCAGGCGCCCTGCCGGAGGATGAATTTCTGGGCAGATGCGTGCGCTGCGGCGAATGCATGAAGGTATGCATCGGTAATGGATTGCAGCCGACCTTCCTGTCTGCCGGGCTGGAAGGAATGTTTTCACCACGTCTGCAGTCCAGAACCGGCTACTGCGAATATAACTGCACCCTGTGCGGCCAGGTGTGCCCGACCGGAGCACTTGCAGAACTTACGCTGGCCCAGAAGCATGTCACAAAAATCGGCAATGTTTTTTTTGATAAGAACCGCTGCCTGCCATATGCCAAGGGAATTCCCTGCATTGTCTGTGAAGAGCATTGCCCTACGCCTGACAAGGCTATCCAGTTCCGTGAATCCCACGTATTAAACAGCAAGGGAGAAAAGGTTTTGGTCAAGCAGCCTTATGTGATCGATGAACGCTGCATTGGCTGCGGCATATGTGAGACGAAATGCCCCTTACCCGGGACAAGTGCTGTACGGGTTACCTCTGCCGGAGAAATCCGGAATCCCAAAAATGCACTGCCAGCACAATCCATGCTGTATTAGACGAGTGCATCAACCAGCAGACTGCAGCCAGGAAGCTGCAGAAAGTGCCGTCCGGCTGCCATCACCGACCATTACCTGAATAGGCAGATCTTCGTATACTATCCGGCCTGCAGCAAACACACCTGGAAGAGATGTCATAAAGTTCTCATCCACCAGCAAAAAACCCTTTGCATCTTTTTCGGCGTTAACAATCATGCTGGTTGGCACTATGCCGCGGTAGGCAAAAACTGCTGCTACCTCTAATTTCTGGAGGTTGCCGCTGGCTAAATTTGCAACTTCAATTTCATGCAGAGTCTCATCACCTGCGAGCGTTGCTACATGGCAGCCATCCATAAAATAAAACTTTTTATGGTTTAAAAGTTTTTTTATGAGATTGGCATCACCGAATATTTTTGCATCACCCGTGATGAAAAAAACCCTGCACCCCAAGTTTACTAAATGAAGTGCAGCTCTTACTGCATGACTGCCATTACCCGCAATTACAGCATCCCGGCCTTTATATCGTGCTCCTGCGCATTGGGCACAGGTGTGGATACCGTGCTGTGCAAAACGCGCTTCATCTTTCAGTCCCAACAGTTTCGGCTGGCCGCCTGTGCTTACAATTACAGACCTGGCTCGAAAACTGTCTCCACCGGAACAATGAATCTCAAACCGACCATTTTCCGACCTCTGCACACCTGTAACTTCAATGGAATCATACAAGAGGCAGCCGGAGTTTCTTGCCTGCTTCACTATGGTCTGCGTCAGCTCCCAGCCGCTAATCTTTTCAATCCCCGGATATTCGGATACTTCTTCCAGAACCGCAACAGAACCGCCAAGTACCGTTTTTTCCAAAAGAAGCACTCGCAGGCCTGACTGCCCTGCAGTCATTGCCGCTGCCAAACCGGCAACGCCTCCTCCTACGATTATGACATCAAATAAATCTACAGGTATTTTTTTATTAAAAGTCTGCATGCACCGGATAACTCAGTATAGCGATCATCCAGCTCCATTATGTTCATCAGGGCACGGAAAATTCTGCAATTTATTTTAAATAAGTCCTTTGCCTGTGGTGGTGGTCATCAGCTTGCCATGCTTGACACCCTTGGTGCCAATTAATTCTTCAGCCAGTCTCTTGATATTTTTAGCTTTGCCTTTTAATACAACCACTTCAAGACAATAATGCGCATCCAGATGCACATGCAGTGCGGAAACGATTTCCCTGTGATGGGAATGCTGGTGCTCTGTAAGCTTGTCAGACAAATCACGAGTATGATGATCATAAACAAGTGATACGGTGCCAACGGTTTCCTGGTTTCCGTGACCCCACTCCTCTTCAACCAGGGCATTGCGGATCAGGTCGCGTATAGCCTCAGAACGGTTGCTGTAACCCTTTTTATCTATCAATTTGTCGAATTTACGCAACAGCCTTTCATCAATGGAAATACCAAAACGGGTTGTCTCTGCCACATTTCACCTCATATTTTTGAACTCACTTAACCCTGTAACACAACTAACATGAATGCAGCCAAACAGCATACTCAATGCCGGAAGTTTCCACAAGATTATCAATGGGTTTCAAAATAATTTGACACGCAAAAAATATTTCCTTATGTTAATAGTGCTACGATTTTCAAATTCTTCATACTTTTCATTGGGGTCAAATCTATGCATATGGCAGATGCTTTACTCTCACCAACCGTTGGGGGAATAATGCTGGCTACAACTGCAGTCACGACTCTATACTGTGCCCGTAAAGTACAACGTCAGCTTGACAACAGCAAAATTCCGCTTATGGGGGTTCTCGGCGCCTTTGTCTTTGCAGCCCAGATGATAAACTTTGCCATTCCCGCTACAGGTTCAAGCGGACACATTGGAGGGGGGTTACTCCTTGCTATTCTACTCTGACCCCATGCTGCCTTCCTCACACTTTCCTCTGTGCTTACAGTACAGGCCCTCTTTTTTGCCGACGGCGGCCTGCTGGCCCTTGGCTGCAACATTTTCAACATGGGCTTTATTCCTTGCTTCATTGCCTATCCTTTTATATACAAAAAAATCACCGGCTCTCATCTGACCCAGCGGAAATTCATTACCGGATCCATCCTCGCCGCTCTCATAGGCCTGCAACTTGGTGCTTTCGCCGTTGTCCTGCAAACCTACCTTTCAGGTATTACTGCCCTGCCCCTCTCCTCATTTCTACTCATGATGCAGCCGATTCATCTTGCCATCGGCCTAGTGGAAGGCCTCGCCACCGCAGGTGCTATCTCCTTTATATGGAATGCCCGTCCTGAAATACTCGATAGTGCCATACATGAGCAGCCTCTCGGCCAAGTGCCGGTCAGAAACATTATCATCGGGATGCTTGCGGCAACTGTTTTTACCGGAGAAATACTTGCCTGGTACGCCTCGGAACACCCGGACGGCCTGGAATGGTCCATTGAGAAAGTCACCGGCCAAGCGGAGATTGAAAGCCAATCCAATCGCTTGTATGGCAAACTGGAGAGCATTCAGGAGAAAACCAGTCTGATGCCTGATTACTCATTCAAACAGGCGGAAGCCGGTCATGAACCCTCACCTGGTGCGGCAAGATCCGGCACAACCGTTGCCGAACTTTTCGGGGGGATGCTGGTCTTAGGCATTGGCATTCTCATGGGGTTTATCCTCAAAAAGCGCGACTTTACGGGCTGCAGCGGAGTTTTAAAATAAAAACCGAACAATGTCATCACGCCTCGAAACAGCCTTCTATGACCTTGGCCGCCTTGACCTCCTTGCCGAGAAGGATTCCCCCATCCACAGATTGGACCCGCGGGTCAAGGTGTTGACAACCCTATTGTTTATCATCTACGTTGTATCGTTCAACAAGTATGAAATAGCCAGGCTGCTTCCTTTTTTTCTGTTCCCGGCTTTTCTTATCGGCATGGCGGATCTGCCCTTCAGCTACCTGCTGCGCAAACTCATACTCGTTTCCCCCTTTGTGCTTTTTATCGGTATCTTCAACCCCTTTTTCGACCAGAATATCCTCTTGCAGATTGGCACGTTACGCGTCTCCGGCGGCTGGATTAATCCCCTGACCGAAAAACAGTGCTACTCTTCTATCAGCGCCAGCAGATCATCAATTATCTGCAAACCGTCATTCCA
>JAUXHH010000020.1 GCA_030621655.1 Desulfobacterales bacterium | reverse complement strand
CCAGAGTGGATTGCTTGACATAAGGTAGCCCGGACAATAGACATAGCCTATCTGGTCAAGATAATCTGAAAACCTTACTCCCAAATCAATAAAATACTGATCATACTGGTAATTCTGCTCGCTGTCGGCAATGATCATGCCATGATCCTGATCAGGGGTCAGCAGGTTTTCCAGACGCCCGTGACTGCCTGTCAGGTACAGACAGTATGGCACCGGTGGCACTCCCAGACCCTCGGCTGCCAATTCATGGGCCCGACGGTGTATATCCCGGTTGATAAGGGAGATCATAACAACTATGTCGTAAGCCGATCTGCCGGACTCCAACCTCTCCTCTGCCATTTTGGGAAGCTTATCCTTGATAGCCTTTAAGGTTTCCACCTCCGTGGCTTCCTTTATCCCTTCTATAAGGGTTAGAGGTTCCGGGTAGCGCAGCTTCAGAAGCTGACGCATGGTGACGATACCGACAATTTTCCCGTCTTCTTTTAAGGGAAGGTGCTTGATATGGCTATCCGACAATACAGATAGCGCACGGTAGATTGTATTTTCCGGATGCAGTGTGACGGGATCAGAGGTCATCACTTTGGATATCGGGGTGGAGTCAAGACTAACATCATCATCTGCTATGACCCGTTTCATGATATCCCGTTCGGTAAGGATACCGACAGGCTGCTTCACATGGTCAATAATAATAACACTGGAAATATTCCGGGCTGCCATATTCTTGACAACATCCTGCAGGGTGCATAATGGACTGCAGGTGTAAACATCAGAGTCCATGATTGAACGGAGTTTTTCCCTGTACGGAAAGGATTCAACCTTTTTCAGACTATCACGGGTCTCCTGGAGTTTTTTAAAAGATTCCAGGTCAACTGTTGTGCTTATCTGCGTTTTTTTGCTCATAAATTACACGGCACCCAGTCAAAATATTTATTCTTTTCTTACATGATCACAATAAAACAATCATTGCATTACGACAACTTGATATTATAAGGGCATGGTACCACAGATAAAGCAGATAAATGTGAAATAAAAAAACGCAGAACCCCTCGCCGAAGGGATCCTGCGCTATTTTTGGTCAAGTGAAGGGGGATTGCTATGGGAAAAGCGTATTCACCCGACCATCTTTATACTTTTTTACCTGCTTCTTTCGTAATGAGATCCTCTCAGGTTACGGGGTAAGATCCTCATCACCCTGTACCATCTTCTTGATTTCATCAACAATTTCCGGGTTCGCCAGGGTCATGACATTACCCACATCAGCGTAGTTGGAGATGGCCCCAAGAACGCGCCGCATAATCTTGCCGGAACGGGTTTTGGGCATGTCAGGCACAATCCATACCTTGCGAGGCCTGGCAATCTTACCGATATCGGTACACACCTGGGCGGAAATCTTCTTAGCAAGCTCTTCAGAAGGTTCAACACCGGGCTTCAGGGATACATAGAGATCCGGCTCTTTACCTTTAACCTCATGGGCCACCGGCACAACAGCAGCTTCTGCCACCTCGTCAACATTCAAGGCAGAGGACTCAATCTCCTTGGTTCCAAGACGGTGGCCGGAAACGTTGATAACATCGTCAATACGGCCCAGGATACGAAAGTAGCCGTCAGCTGCAGTTACTGCCGCATCGCCTGCCAGGTACGGCCAGTCACGCCAATCCTTGCTGTTGCGGTCCTTGCAGTACTGACCGTAATATGTATCAATATAGCGCTCACGATTGCCCCAGATAGTCTGGAAGGCGCCCGGCCACGGATTCCTGATGCAGATATTTCCTGCCTTGCCTTCACCCGGCATAATCTCATTGCCTTCCTCATCCAGAACAAAAGGATGTATGCCGGGGGCACCAGGTCCGGCACTGCCAGGCTTCATAGGAGAAACACCCGGCAGGGTGGTGCAGAGAAAACCGCCTGTTTCAGTCTGCCACCAGGTATCGACAATGACTGCTTTACCCTTGCCGATCACCTCATAGTACCATTTCCAGACTGTCGGCTCGATGGGTTCACCAACCGTTGTCATGTGCTTAAAGTTGTAATTGTATTTAGCTGGCTCATCCGGTCCAATCTTGCGCAGGGCCCGGATAAGGGTCGGCGCGGTATGGAAGATATTGACGTCCAACTCTTCGGCGATACGCCAGCAGCGGCCTGCATCCGGATAGTTAGGGACACCTTCATAGACAACGGATGAGGCGCAGATGGAAAGCGGGCCGTAAACGATGTAGGAATGGCCGGTGATCCAGCCGATATCAGCCATACACCAGTAAACATCTTCAGGATGGATATCCTGGATATACTTTGAGGTTCCTGCGGCATAGGCAAGGTAACCGCCGGTAGAATGCTGACATCCCTTGGGTTTGCCTGTTGTACCACTGGTGTACATGAGGAACAGAGGCGCCTCAGCCGGCACGGAAACCGGATCCACCTTGACTCTTTTATAGCCTTTCAGCACTTCGTTCATTGAATAGTCACGACCTTCGACCAGCGGTGAGGAGCTGGAATATTTCTCTGGATGGCGCTGCCATACCAATACCTTTTCTATTGTGTGCCCTTCCGTCTGGCTGATGTGATAGGCCTCATCAGCGTTGGCCTTGTGGTCAATCCATTTGCCGCCGCGATAGTAGCCGTCGATGGTGAAGAGAACGCGGCTCTGGGAGTCAACGGCCCGGTCTGCGCAGGCTGACGGGCTGAAGCCGCCAAAGACCACGGAATGAATAACACCCAGGCGGGCACAGGCCAGCATGGTAATCGGCAGTTCTGCGGTCATGGGCAGATGCAGGGTTACCCGGTCACCGGTTTTCAAACCACAGAAGTCACGCAGTACAGCTGCAACCTCATTCACTCTGGTGTACAATTCCTGGTAGGTGATGTGTTGGATCAACTCATCTTCTGAGTCAGGCACAAAATGGATCGCTGTTTTGTTTTTGTTCTTGGCAAGGTGCCTGTCTATACAGTTGTAGCTGACATTCAATTTGCCGCCGACATACCATTTCCACAGTGGTGCGTCACTGGTGTCAAGTGTGGTGTGCCACTTCTCGTCCCAGGTCAGCAGATCAGCATATTCATTGAAGCACTCAGGGAAATTGTCCAGGCTGAACCGGTCATAAATTGACTTGTCGTTCACATTTGCCTGGGCCTTAAATTCCTCTGAAGGATAATAATAATCCTCTTCCTGCCAGTGCACCGCGATTTGGGCTTCGTTTACTTCCATTTGATCTTTTTCGCTCATGGGTATTACTCCTTCACAAAATAAAGATTAACACTTTGGGGCTTTACCACCACCCTCAACCTTGAAAATTTCTTATAACAGAGCAGAAATATATTTGCTAGGTATAAACACCTACACTAGTCTTCTTACTAGGTAAAAACACCCATGTCAATCATCAATTTTATACATTTGCTGTTTTTCGTCCTCGCCCGGAACTTTCAACAGCCTCTCCTCCTCCGGTTTTGCGAGTTCCGCCTCCAGATATTCGGCCCTGCTTTGAATGGTCGGCGGCTTTTCATCGATATTACGCAGAAAGCGCCACAAAAATCCGGGCCCCTCGAGAATTTCCGGATCCAATTCCAAGGCTTTCCTGTAATCAGCAAGCGCCTTTTTAAACTCTCCCAAACGGTCGTAAAGTATGCCGCGGTTTGCAAAAGCGTAAGCCATCTCCGGATTTCTTTCAATCACCAGGTTGAACTCCTGCAGGGCCTCGAAATCTTTTCCAGTTTGCATATAGGTTACAGCAAGACCGAGACGGGCCATGGCGTGGTCCGGGGTCTTCTCTAAAGCTTCTGAAAATTGTTTGGCAGCTTCATCGTAAAGACCATCTTCGAGACGATAGTTTCCAGCCCTGACATTAATATCGCCTGGAATTTGTTCAACCCCGGTACGCCAATAAATAAGGAACCCGATAAGAACCAGCATCCCGATAAGATATGGGCTGGCCTTTTTGTCAAATTTTATTTTATTGCCCATTGAGTTGTCACTATGATGGAAAAAACTGCGCCATCATGAATTTGTTATAGAAAAAGGCAAAGGACACCGAAATAATGGCAGCAATTACATTTACCTTTTTTCTCAGTGCCAGCACCTCTTCCTCAGTCACCGCCCTCTTATTTTTATTCTGAATCCGGTTGATGTTAATTGCCATTAGCAGTTTCCGCACCGGAAAGAATAAAACAGCGGCAAAAATAAAGGATGTTACTCCATACCAGAATGTTATCATAAGATTAAAAAAAGGGACTCCGGACTCCAGGCCAAAGCCTGTTGTCACGGAGTCCCTGTAAAGTTATGGGTTATTGGTTAAGGCGTATCTGTATCAAGCCTTGCTTTCTTAACATCACCTATATCCTCAACAAGAGCGACGATGTCTGTTTCCGGCATGGTTGACATTTGCATATGATATGCCAGCAGGTACATCATGCAAACTCCGAGGAACCACCAGATGATCTGCCATACCCAGATGGAAGGCATACCGAACATCCAGGTAGTCGCATCATTAGGATTACCGAAGATGGTGTTACCGATAACAGCGCCCGGCCCGATTGCAAAAATAAACCAAACGATGGTAACGATCCAGGCCAGAGGCTTCAGACCCTGCTTGGCAGCAGGTACAGAAGCAGTTTCAGCCAGGAAGTCATGGAACTTCTTCTTGTGTTCCGGGTTATCGCTACCCTGCGTCATTGCAGAGATAATCATGACCGCCCCCATGTTAACTAACATACCCCAAAAGGCTGAATGCATTGTCAATGGCCAGCGGCCCCAGGCAGTAATACCAAACCATTTTACACCGACGGACTCAGTCATCATTACTGCGACAAGACCGAGGGCAAGACCGACTGCGATACCCTGGCGGGTAAACCATGGTATGTAGCAGACACCTGCGATGGCAGGCCACATCTGGAAGCCGAAAGCAACAGCCAGACCGCCCAGGAGAACAAGGGCATCCTTGGAAGTTGTGGCAACTATCAGAGCAAGACCACAGATAATAACAACACCGATACGACCGAACAGCTTCTGGGTTCCATGACCTGCCTCAGGATTAATAAAGCGTTTGTAAAGATCCCTGGTCAGCATACCGCCGGCTGTTGACATGTAGGCAGCGCCGGTTGACTGCATGGCTGCCAAGGCACAGACTGCCAGCAAACCAACAAGCCATGGAGCCGTGTCAGCCAGAAGATGGATCAGTGCAGGAACGAGCATTCCCTGCTTGCCTGGTGTTTCCATGATATTTCCGCCGATCTGCAGAACATCCTTGGCAATACCTGCTGTCAATGCATTAGCATCTGCACCGATGAGGTGAGCGCCCAAACCCTGGATAGCGGTGAAAAATATAAGGATGAAGCCGATGCCGGCTGAAGATGCCCAAACCTGCTGCGGTGCAAAAGGTCTGGGGTTTTTGTTGGCGAATGCCCACATGGTGAAAGCCGGGGAAGAATGAATACCCATGAGGGCAAACATGTAGGTCAGACACATGACACCTGTCCAGGCGCCACCGACTGCGCTAGGCCCGGACTTAACAAACTGGATAACACCCGGGATGGCCGTATAGTGACTAAATCCATCCGGTGTTCTTTTAGGATCAATTGCTGTACCCAGAGCCGGGATAATCTCCGGTGAGGTTAATTTTCCAATACCTTCCTGCAGGACAGTCCAGCCGCCAACCGCGTTCAGAGTGATAAGGCCGATGACGAAAATACCACCGGCCAGCAGGAGGCATTGCAGGGTATCAACGTAGGCCACCGCCCGTAGACCACCTGATGCAACGTAGATAATAACGACGATTGAAAGCATCCACATACCAGCTTCGACGCCCAACAGACCGTCGGTGAGTACGTTGAACAGAAAGCCGGAAGCCCTGAGCTGTAATCCAAGATAGGGTACGGAGAAAATCAGGGCCACGATAACGGTGAGGATCCGGATGGCCTCTGAACTATAATAGTCTGCAAACATCTCGCCAGGTGTTATAAAGCCGAAACGTTTGCCGATAATCCACTGACGTTTGAGAAACATAACGCCTGTAAAAGGAATCGTGATGGCATAAAACGATGCATAGGCATACTGGAAACCATCACGGTAGACGAGTCCCGGATGGCCCATAAAGGTCCAGCCGGAAAAACTTGTTGCGGTTGCGGCCAGAACGAATACCCAGATCGGAATCGTACGGCCGGCAATAAAGTAATCTGATGCTGTCTTAGCCGACCTGGCTCCTTTAATCCCCCAAAAAATACAGTAGGACCAGTAGGCGGCAACGAAAATAATTAACCATACAGTTGCTGTAGTCAAAGCTCCCCTCCTTTTTCTTGCAAGTTGAGTGTAGATTCCATTTACTGCTGCAGCAAGGCTTCTTTAGCTTTTCACCTCCTTTTTTGATTCTTAGCCGGCCACCAGCAATACCTTAATTACTTGTTGAATTTACAAGTTTTTCTCCCTTAGTAAGCAGTTAGTATAATTGGGCCATACCTACCACATTGTAACACCTTGGGCAAGGTATTATATTTCATGCCATCATACCAAAATGCGGCAACTATCTATGCACTTTTGCATATTATATTAATACCTTAGATTAAAATACTAAACATTTCGGACAAAAAAGAGCCATCAGGGATTCTCTGATTTTGCACTTCGCAAAACCTTATATTGCTTTATGGAATTTCAGAATGGGTGCAGCGACATGCTTTTGCTAAGCGCTGAAACCGCTACTCTATAGAGGTAAGGCCTTCCCTGATGGCATACTTTGTCAGGTCGGCAATTGAGTGCAGGTCAAGCTTTTTCATGATTTGCCTGCGGTGG
This sequence comes from Desulfobacterales bacterium, assembly GCA_030621655.1. Lineage (GTDB taxonomy): Bacteria > Desulfobacterota > Desulfobulbia > Desulfobulbales > BM004 > BM004. Next base: position 7,101 of record JAUXHH010000020.1, on the reverse strand, counting down.
GTCTCAATTGTTTTTATGCTGACATAGAGGTGGGAGGCAATCTGTTTTGTTGACCAGCCTTCGGCAATGAGCTGTAAAACTTCCCGTTCCCTGGGGCTCAACTGCGATGCAGCAGTCGCAACTTCTTCTGACGAGCCCCCCCCCAGCAGAAAGTCATCTATGACAACCCCTGTTATCTCCGGGCTTAAGTACTTTTTACCCCCTGCCACCTGGACAATGGCATTGGCGAGTTCCTGTGAAGCACAATCTTTCAGGAGATACCCCGAGGCGCCGGCCCGCAACATCCCCATGACAAAACGCTTGTCAGAATGCATTGACAGGGCAATAACCCTGGTTTCCGGCAGACTTTCGATTATCTGCTTCGTTGCCTCAATACCATTTAAGTCCGGCATGGAGACATCCATGACAACCACATCGGGATTTTGCTCCTGGGCCATCTGTACCGCCTTCCTGCCATTATCCGCCTCACCCACCACTTCAATATCTGTTTGCTTTTCAAGAAGGGAGCGGAGCCCGGCCAGCATGATTTTATGGTCATCTGCGATGAGAACACGAATGCTCATATTATTCCTCAATCCTTATCAGGTGCTTTAAGAGGGGCCACCATGGTTACCATTGTGCCTTTTCCCCTCAGGGAATCCACCTCAAATTTTCCTCCAAGATGACGTATCCTTTCGGTGATGTTAAAAAGCCCGAACTGCTGGTCTTTGTATGGTCTGGCCGCTTTCGTTTTCGGGCTGAACCCAATGCCGTCATCTGTAACCCGGATGCGGAGATTTTTCTTGTTGACCCGGATGATTATTTTTACCTTTTTTGCTTCGGCATGTTTAACGATATTAACGAGCAGCTCCCGCACCGAACGGAAAAGAACAATTTCCATGTCCTGGCTCAATGGCTTTGGCTTCTTGTCGCTTTCAACAGTACACTTCAGGTTATGCTTGAGCTGAAACTGTTCCGCCAGCCAGTCAATGGCCGCAACCAGGCCAAGTTCATAGAGAACCGGTGGGCTTAATTCAAAGGTAAGGGACCGGGTGTCCTGGATCGTCTGTTTCACCAGCTCTTTGATTTCATCTATCTGGCGGATGAGATTTGGAGCGTTTAGACTATCGCGCAGTTCAAAGCAGCGCATCTTAATGACAGAGAGTGTCTGCCCGATCTGATCATGCAGGTCGGTGGCAATGGAACGCCTCTCACGTTCTTCCACCAGAGACAATTCAGAGGCAAGGGATCGCAATTTTTCCTGATAGATCAAGAGTTTACTTTCAGCATGCTTGCGCTCCGTGATGTCATCATAGACATCAACGATTTCACCTGATGGCAGCCGGTAGATATAATTCTCTTTCCATATTTTCAGCTCATCGTCTTTATAGATCGCCACCGGGTGGTATTCAGGTTCACCGCTTTTCCATACCCGCCTGAATGCGTCCAGCAAACCATATTTTATTGCTGAAGGGACGATCTCAACAAAATTTCTGCCGATAATATTTTCTTTCTTCAGGTGTTCAGTGCGCTCAGCAGCGCGGTTAAAATCCATGAAAACAAAGTCCTCTCCATTGTTTTTTGCTTCAAAAACCGCAACACCGCTACTCATATTGTTAATAAGCTCTCTGTACCGGGCTTCACTTTTTTCCAGGGCATCCTCAACTACACGGAGGGCGTCAATATTGCGAATGGCCAGGACAAAATGGAGTTCCTGGTCCAGAGGCATGGTCATTACGGAGAGCAAGCCTGTTTTGATGGTTCCTTCACTATCTATAAAGCGGGTTTCCCGGTTGATAACCGGCCCCATTCTCCCTATGTCTGCCAACAGATTTTGTTGTTCTTTCCGGTCCTGCCAGGCGGCCACTTCTGAAAAGGATTTGCCGATAATATCTTCTTTAGCATAACCAAGAAAAAGGGAGAACATCTCATTTATTTCAGTATAGATTTTTTCCTTTGCCCGGATAATGGCAACTGAGTCCGGACTTGTCAGGAATGCATAGCGAAAGCGTTTCTGGCTCTTAGCCAGTGTTTCCTGCGCATGGGTCTGCCTTGCTGAAAAGTCGGCAGGCACACCTTGCCCATTGCCTGCTCCAGCAGGGTTGCCATGCGAGACTCCTCTTGTTGGCTTTATATTTTCCATAAACAGTTACCGGTAATGAAGATGTCTGTCCGACTTCTCATAAAGTCCCTCAACCCCACTTGCTGACAAGAGAACTCAATACTCTGTTGCGCAATCTCCCTCTTTCAGCTAACATTCTTTACCATCCAACCCGGTAAAGTTACAATATTTTTTGAAAAAACATTAATATAGCAAATTAATTCACTGAGGATCACTCGACCAACTAACATTACATAATATAATATTTTACACTTTAATAATTTGTTACATTTTTCAGGATACTTGTCTTTCTTTGGCCAAATAGATTTCAGTTGATATTAAAGGAATGATGCCATGGCAAAATATGTCCTTATAGTTGATGACGAGCCCAATATTGTACTGTCCCTTGAATTCCTTATGAAAAAAGAAGGCTACGAGGTACGGTCTGCAGGCAATGGCGAAGAAGCTATGCAGACAATTGCCGAAAAAACTCCGGACTTGATTCTTCTTGATGTAATGATGCCCAGAAAAGATGGCTATGAGTTGTGCCAGGAACTTCGTGCCAATCCTTCATGGAAGGAGATAAAGATTATAATGCTGACAGCCAAGGGACGGGATGTGGAACGGGAAAAAGGACTGGCATTGGGTGCAGACGATTACATAACAAAACCCTTTGCCACTCAGGAAGTCGTTGAAAAAGTAAAATCCCTTCTTGGCTGATTTTTTGCCTGTTTTATTAATCCGGGAGGCAACCTGTGCCAGTTAAGCAAAACCCCAAAAAAGCTGATAACCATTTAGAGATGGATCACGAAACACTCCTGCAGACATTATTGTATGGACTGCAGGACGGTGTAATCGTCTGCGCTCCTGATGCGACAATAACCCTGTTTAATCAAACAGCAGCAGACTTGTTTGGCGGAAGTAAATCAATAAGCAGTGGTGATTCTTTATACACGCTATGCCTCCAATCTCCGGTTGAGCACGCCCTGGAGCTTTTGCAATATCAGAAGAAGGACAGAAAAAAAAGGTCTCAAGCGTATCCTTATATACAGTTCATGAATGCAGCGACCACGCATGAAAAATTTTTTCGCTGCCGCCTCAGTCTTTTTCCGTCTCACCCAGTTACTCATAATTTTTTTATCATTATATTGGAAGATGTTTCGGCCTGGTACAGGCCGGACAATCTTTTATTTATGAAAATTGATACGTTTCGTGCCCCAATGACAAACCTGCGGGCAGCACTGGAGAACCTCACGGAACATCCGGAGATGTCACCGGTCATGCGCAGCGCCTTTGAAAATGTGATGGTGCAGGAATCATTGAACCTGGCAGAAGCCTTCGACTCTCTGGATCAGGCCTGCAACCTTCTCATGCAGACACAAAGTCACCTGACTGAGATGGACTCGGCCATTCTCTTCGGCTTTATTGCAAAGCATTTTCACAGCAAAACAGTAAATTTTACAGCAGCAACTGATCAGACAGCAACTGTGAAAGTTGACAGCTACGGGCTTCTTCTTGTGCTGGACCACCTGGCTAATAAAATTCAACGGGAAAGAAGGCTGACTGAACTTTTCTGTGAGGCTCATACCGGTGAACAGTTTGTTTATTTTGATTTTATCTGGTCAGGAGAGTTTCTGCCGACAGCAGTCGTGGAAGAAATGCTGGAGGGGAAATTACAGAGCAGTATCGGAGAATTAACCGTTGCCGGCAGCCTTCGTTCCATGGGAGGTGACATCTGGAGCCAGCAACATGAAAATTCCAGATCCACTTTACGCCTTGCTCTGCCACTTGCCATGGGGATGAAAAAATAAGCGGCCGTTATGCCAATAATTAACTGTTTCAATGCAGCCACAGTTCAGAATATTATTTAAAAATTTGAGAGGTTTGTCCCGTGACCCCCGTTAGAAAAAAAATCCAACGCCTGCTAGTACTGTTTGCCTTTGGCGTCCTTGCCCTGAATTACCCACTGTTGGCCCTCTTCAGCAAAACTGCTTTTGGGTTCGGCATACCTTTACTTTATTTATATCTCTTTGTGTTTTGGACTGTTTTCATCATATTCATTGCCGTCATAGCTGAAAGGAAGAAGATGCCCAGAACATCACATCCTTTAACATATAACAGGAAAGCTGATTAGCATGTTGCAGGAATGGGTCATACTTCTTGTTTCGCTCTGCTATCTGGGAACTCTTTTTGCTATAGCCTATTATGCTGACTGGAAGTCTGACCGGGGCGAATCGGTTATCAGCAACCCGTATATCTATACCCTTTCCATTGCTGTGTATTGTACAGCCTGGACATTTTATGGAAGTGTGGGGAGGGCCGCAGAAACTGGTGTAGGGTTTATGCCGATATACCTGGGGCCGACACTCATGGCAGCATTATGGTGGTTTCTCCTGCGAAAAATAATCCGTATTGCCAAGGTATACCGTATCACCTCCATTGCTGACTTTCTCGCCTCCAGGTATGGCAAGAGTTCGCTGATTGGCGGCCTGGTGACGATAATTGCCGTTGTCGGCATCATGCCTTACATCTCCCTGCAGTTGAAAGCCGTTTCCACGAGTTATTATGTTATGGTGCACTATCCCGATTTTGAAATGATCCAGGAGCACAGGGTAACTTCGATATGGAATGACAATGCCTTCTCAGTAGCCATGATAATGGCCGCCTTCTCTATTTTATTCGGGACACGCCATATTGATGCAACGGAGCGGCATGAAGGTATGGTCGCCGCCATTGCCTTTGAGTCTATGGTCAAATTATTGGCTTTCAGTGCTGTAGGTATCTTTATTACCTTTATCATGTTTGACGGCCCTGTTGATCTCTTTGACTGGGCCGGCCGCTATCAAGAAACTGCAAGACTTATGAAGCTGGAAGTCTTGCCGGGAGGCTATACAAACTGGTTCACCCTTACCTTTCTCTCCATGATGGCAATCATGTTTCTACCCAGGCAATTCCAGGTCCTGGTGGTGGAAAATGTCAATGAAGAACATGTTCGAAAAGCTGCCTGGCTTTTCCCGCTTTACCTCCTGGCAATCAACATTTTTGTGCTGCCAATAGCCTTTGCCGGGATGCTCCTGTTTCCGGAAGGGCATGTTGCTCCGGATATTTTCGTCCTGGCTCTGCCCCTTACTGAAGGCCAGGACATCCTTGCACTCTTTGTTTACTTAGGAGGTCTTTCTGCTGCCACCGGCATGGTTATTGTTGCAACCATTGCCCTTTCCACCATGGTGTGCAATGACCTGGTTATGCCTATTTTATTGCGGGTTCTCTCCATCCAGCAGGTAGATCTCAGCCGCGTCCTGCTCTTCATTCGCCGCTGCAGTATCATCTTTGTCCTTCTACTCGGTTATTTTTATTACCGATTTATTGGCGAATCTTACACTCTTGTCTCCATGGGGTTGGTTTCCTTTGCCGCTGCAGCCCAATTTGGTCCAGCTATCATATTCGGGGTTTTTTGGAAAGATGCAAGTCGCCGTGCAGCAATAAGCGGTCTCTCAGCCGGTTTTCTGATATGGTTCTACACCCTGCTGCTCCCTTCTTTTGCCAGGTCGGGCTGGATTCCAATATCTTTTCTCCAGCATGGCCCCTTCGGTATTGAACTGCTGAAGCCATATCAGCTTTTGGGCCTCAATATGTTTGATCCGATCACCCATTCGGTCTTTTGGAGCATGTTTGCCAACATCGGGCTCCTGGTAGGCATTTCTCTCTTTGACAGACAAAACACCATGGACCGGATACAGGCCTCCCTTTTTATAGATGTTTACCGACACAGTGGCGATACGCACCTGTGGAAAGACAAAGCAATGATCACCGAGCTAAAAGTTCTGCTGGCCCGTTTTATTGGACCGCGGCAAACTGATAGGGCCTTCGCAAGGTATTCCAGCACCCATGACATTGATTTTTCAAAAGATATGCAGGCTGATGCTGAACTGGTTGAATTTGCTGAAAGGCTTTTGTCCGGTGCCATTGGCGCTGCCTCTGCCCGTGTCATGGTCTCCTCTATAGTGGAGGGGGAGGAGATCAGTCCCGAAGGAATTATGAAAATAATTGATGAGACTTCCCAGGTGCTTGAATACAGCCACCAGCTTGAAGAAAAATCCCTGGAACTTGAGGCTGCCACCAAAGAATTACAGGAAGCCAACAGAAGGCTCAAGGAGCTTGACCGCTTAAAGGATGAATTCGTTTCAACTGTGAGCCATGAACTACGCACACCCTTGACTTCGGTGCGGGCTTTTTCAGAGATATTGTACGATAACGAGGATATGGGCAAGGAAGAGCGCCATAAATACCTGGATATAATGGTCAAGGAAACAGAGCGGCTTACCAGGCTCATTAACGAAGTTCTCGATCTTGCCAAAATTGAATCGGGCCGGGCCGACTGGTTTATGGAAAACATTGACCTGACAGAGGTCATCAAAGAGGCAGTTGCCTCAACCAGCCAACTCTTCCGCGAAAAAGCGGTTACTCTTGTGGAGATGACCCCCACCTTTCCTATCCGTGTCTTTGCGGACAGGGACAGAATCATACAGGTTGCAATCAATCTGCTGTCCAATGCAGCAAAATTCAGCCCTTCTGAAGAGGGCTCGGTGACTGTCCGTGTCTATTTCAAGGAAAGAGAAATACGCGTTGAGGTTGCTGATAACGGTCCCGGCATTCATCCAGAGGAACAGAAAAAAATATTTGAAAAATTCAAGCAGATAACCGATCTCAGAAACGGAAAACCCAAAGGTACCGGACTGGGCCTAACCATTTGCCGCAGGATCATTGAATATCATAATGGCAGGATCTGGGTTGAGAGTAAGCCCGGGAAGGGATCAAAATTCATCTTCTCCCTTCCAGACTGATGACCTGAATCCGTGGCGGGAAATTATTTTTAAACAGCTCACGGGTGCAGAATAATGAGGACATATGCTGAAATGTTCGTGAGAAATGCGGGCTAGATATTATTATCCCTGAATCCGTTTAAAAATAAATTCCTCCACGGATTCAGGGCATCAATCCGGAAGGGAGAAGATGAATTT
>JAUXHH010000112.1 GCA_030621655.1 Desulfobacterales bacterium | reverse complement strand
GTTTATTCCCTTGCCCTCGCTTTGTTTAAGGACCTCTTCCAGATCCTTCAGGTCATGGCCTGATACCAAAATGGCCTTGCCCTTTTTGGCGCCCAACGGTACCTGAGTCGGCACCGGGTGGCCATAAGTTGAGGTGTTACCATCATCAAGCAGTTCCATGGCACGCAGGTTTACTTCACCGCATTTCAGCACCATGCCAACCCACTCATCAACAGACATATCTGTTCGCAGCATGGCTGCCAAAGCTTCCTGTATGAAGGCATATACCACATCATCCTCACGGCCCAGAATCTTGGCATGATCAGCATAGGCTGCCAGTCCTTTAAGGCCGTAAAGAAGAGTACTTTTCAAAGATACAATATCAGGATTTTCGTCAGTGTTGCTCTTCTGTTCAAATGCCTGACCCTGCTCAACCAATTCGTCCGTGGTAGCTGCCGGAGTAAAAGTTGCCGCCGACTCAGTAAATTCTACATTACCACCAGCCTGCTGTACCTTTTCCTTCAGGCTGTCCCGTAGTTCCACACCCCTGTTGATCAAATTGACAAAGCGCTCAGCATCAAAGTTGACATTGGTCAGGGTTGAAAATGTTGCCTCACAGGTAAAGAGGTCAGTGTCTGGATCGGTTACGCCATTTTTGCGCCCCTCTACTGCGTAAAGGGAAAGTCCCTGCAGGACATGGATCAGAAGGTCTTGCAGGGCTGCGACATCCGGTTCCTTGCCACATACCCCGATTTTAGTACACGCTTCTCCCTTAGCCACCTGTTCACATTGATTACAAAACATTTTTGTTCTCCTTTAAATAAGTTTTTTGGTTCATTTAGATTGCATATAAATTTTAATCAAAAACTAATGCCTTCATTGCGTTCTGTTTCATGCAATCTATATGAATCAGGGAGAATGATCCTTGACTTATATCAAGGGGGTGTATTTTTTATGGGAAATAGTTTTCTGGATGGGAGGAAATTTAACAAAATTGAAGATTTGAAAAATTGAAAATTGAAAATTTATGGTAGAAAATCTTTACTTTAATTAAGTACCCCACGAGGGGGTATAAATGTTTAAAGTTACACGTTACGAGTTGACAGCAAAAACAATCTTCACTCTTCTGCCAATCATCAGCAGTTATGTATGCTGATGACTTTTTAATTCTTCAATTTTACAGGTGCCTAAAGTACTTGAAGTGCCTAATATTTGGAGTTAATCTTCAATCTTCAATCTTCAATTTCTCAAATCTTCAATAATCAAGTCTCACCAACGCGCCGGAACCGGAGGGAATCCAGCAGTTACGGCCGTCAGGCAGCTCAATCTGCCACCAGGCTCCTCTGTCTTCCAACAGCATAAATTCTGTTCCGGCATGCAGGGGATTCTCAAAACTCGGCTGGTAGGATTTTGCGTCTCCCTGGCGGGCAATGACTTCAGGGCCAAGGATGACCCCTTCCAAGTTTCTGGTTGACTGATATTGTTCAGCATAAAGAGAGGTGCCGAACAACAGGGTAAAAAATAAAGAGATGGTAAGCACCCAGATGGTAAAGGGGCGTTGTAAAAAAATCTTTATCCCGGCAAATATCCAGAAAAACACATACGCTATGCCGAAAAGGATCAATCTTGTTTTGGTTCCAAAATCATAATGAAAGAAAAACAGGGTCTGCTGGATTTTCTTCTGATCCTTAATTTCCAGCTTATCCTGACGCATATTCCTGGCATAGGCTAAATTCTTTGCCAGGTTGGGGTCGTTGGGAATGTACTGTTCCGCCCTGCGGTAATTAAGTATTGCTCTGCCTATATCATTAAAGAGAAAGTTGATATTGCCTATATTGTAAAAAAGTTTACCGTTTCTGACACCTCCCTCCTCTACAAGTCGATTAAAACGAAGAAGAGCCTTGGCATAGAGATCTTTGGCAGTTTCCGGGTTTGATGCACTTATTTCAGTAGCCTGATGAAAAAACTCCTGCCCCTGGCTGTAGAGTTCTTTTTTTTCACTTTCTGCCGATGGCTCTCCAGCCAGGACAACACCGGTTAATGACAATAACAGGCAAACCAGCACAATTCCTGTTTTCATCAAGGCTGCAGAATTATTCTTTATTATTTTTTGAAACATAGATCAATATTTTTAAATAAAATCAAAGCATTATCAAGCATTTTTCCAAGGCTGGCCTGGCCGCTCCCATTTGTATCAATACCCCCATAATGATAGGCTTCGCACCAGTCCAGAATATCCTGCAAATCAGTAAGTAAAGCACTATCAACTCCCCGCCGCTTTAAACGCTCAGCAACATCTGCAAAAACCAAAGCACCTGCAGGCATCTGCAACCGATTGCCGAGATAGCCCCTTATCGCTTCTACAAGCCCGCCTGCTGTTCCTTGCAAGGTGTGCCGCTGCATGTCCTTCTGCAGCTTTGCCACTTCCCTGGAAAAGTCGTGCAGCGCTCTTTTTGCCTGCAGAGCATCTGCATCCAGCAGACGTTTGCGCCTTATTGAAATGGGTACCAGAATCAGCAAATAGGCTGTTGGCGGAAAAAGGAGAAGTATCAAACCGACGGGAGAACTGAACCATGAGCCAATTTCAACATGCTGGTTCACAAGAACATCATCCCCAACATAATTGTAGGCTATACCTTTATCCAGTGTAGTCAGCTCACTTTTCCCTTCACCCGGCGTGATGCCCTCAGCATCCCTGGCGGTTACTACCTTTGTTGCTTTCACCTGCAGGGGAATAGCATTTGAATGTGTTGACTCGTACGTGCCTGTCTCCGGGTTGAAGTAGTCAAGAATGATACCGGGGATTTCAGTTATCGATGGGTCCTTTGCCCTGATGGTCTGGGTAAACATTTTCACCCTGCCGTCAATCTCACCCTGGCCAATTTCCTCAGGCACCTTGAAGTTAACCATCCCCGGCTGGTTTTTCAGTGGCGGCAAAGTGACATTATCAAGATACTCTGCACCGGTTACCATGATATTCAATGTAATTGGATCACCGACATTCACCTCGGTTGGACTTGCATCGGCAGCAAGGCTGTACTGGCCGACAAGACCGCTGAAACCCTGCGGTTGGTCCTCATCCGGCAGGGGCTGCACATTCAGCTGCAAGGGAGGTGATTGGGTAATAAACTGCTTAAAGATGGGCTGACGTCGGCCAAACATATCATCGAAAAACCGGTTATTAAATGGGCTTCCAGGCTGCCCGCCTCTTTGCTGCCGATAGCCCGTAACAACCCTGCTCGACACCGAGGCAGATTCAAGGGAATATACTCCGGGTTCTCTGGGGATGAGAATCTTACGCAGGGTCACGGTCGTATGCTGACCTGTCTTCCCTTTTCGGGCAATAACATTACTGCCATGCAGATTAATGGCTATGGCATCCTGGCCGCTATAATTTTTGTCTGCTGGGAAATCTACAATCTCAAACCGCTGATCTTCAAGAACAGGCAGGAGGAACTGAAATCCCTCGATGTCCCTGTTAACATACCATACGACCGAAAAAACCAGCGGCTGCCCGACATAGCATTCGGTTTCAGAAAGAATCTGAAGCAGCTTGAACTCATCAGTCTGCTGAGGTTTTGATACCTTTATAGTAATAGGCTGGCTTAACAGGGTCTTGCCTGCAGCAGTAATTGCCAGGGCTGGAATTATCAGTATACCGTCCCGCTTTGGTGTTAAAGCATAACGAAAAACATAACCACGTTCAGAAATCCGGCTAACCTTGCCATTGATGATAGTGATGGATTCCCGGTTATTCTGACCGCCACCCCTGGGCTGCACCGTAAAATCCTGCAATCCTGAAAGATCAGGTTCAGCAGGAGAATCATCGCCGTCAATTTTTATCTGCAGCAGAAAAGATTCTCCAACCGTCACTTCCTGTTTGTCCACCTGGGCCTGCACACTTATGGTATCAGCTAAAGCATTAAAAGGCTGCAGGCAGGCAAGAAGAAAAATAAGCCCGGATAGTAATATATTTATGAAGTGCTTGTTTTTGATCATGATATTTTTTATAGGCACAGGGGCACTGATTTTTACAGGTTTCAAGGGGTCAAGGTCTCAAGGTGTCAAGGGAAAACACCAAAATACAGAATGATGATTTACAAAAAGGCGTATAAAAATTTCCATAACTCCAAATAACTTCGTCATTCTTAATTTTGCTTTCTTTATTAAGAAACTTTAATTCAGTCCCCGAATCAATTTTTTCCTTAACCCTTGATACCTTGAATCCTTGTCTTCGCCCTTTCTTATTTTCTTGTTGCTGACAGCTGATTGCTAAACGCTGACCGCTGATAGCTAGTGGCTTTTTCCCTTTAATCTTTTCCCTTGAATCCTTGAGACCTTGGCCCCTTGAAACCTTGTCTTTCCCTACCAATCCTTATCAACAGGTTTGTAACCGGTGCCGCCATTACTCCTGCGATATTTTCTGCTCTCTATTTCGTCGTTGATAATATCTTCCGGCGACTCGCCTGATGGGGTCTGCTCTTTCTGAGAATCAGCCGGCGGGTTTTGATCATTCTTTCTTTCTTCCTGCAATTGCTGCTCATCCTGCCCTTTACTTTCTGAACCTTCCTGCTCCTGTTCTGCGCTGTCCTTTTTCTGTTCCTCTTTCTCTCCCTGCTCTAGTTGCTGCAAGGCCTTCTGTAATTCTTCAGCCGCTTCCTTCTGATCCACGCTTGCCTGATCCGGCCTTTTCTGCTCCAGGTCCTCCCGGGCTGACTCCTGCTTATCAAGAGCTCTTTTTATATGCTCCTGAGCCATTTCATCTGAAAGTTGCGGATTCGACCGGTCATTCAACTGCTCAAGTTTATCGCTTACTGATTTTGTTCTTTCAGTGATCTCCTTCTGATTTGCAGCCAGTTGGTCCATCTGCTGATCAGATTCAGATCCTGGTCCCTGCGACTGTTGCTGTTCCTGGTCAGCGCTTTCGCTTTGTTCAGCAGCCTCATTTTGCTGCTCGCTCAGTTCCTCCAGGTCTTTTTTTATCTGCTCTTTGGCCTTTTCCTGCTGCTGGGCCTGCTGTTGCTGTTTCCTGATCAATTCCTCAACCTTCTTTGCAGCCATTCTGGACACTTGCAGATTATGTGCTGCCTCAAAAAATTTGGGGTCAAGTTTTACTGCAGACTGAAAATATTCGCTGCCTCTGTTAAATTCATCAAGAGCCTTCTCGGGATTATTCCGGCTCAGGGCTTCTGCCTTGCGAAAAGAGCTGTTACCCATATTATAACGGCTTTGCGCTTCAAGCATAGGGTCATTATCTTCCATTGCCTTTACGGCTGCCTGCTCATATACATTAAAGGCATCTGCATATTCACCCTGCTTATACATGGCATTCCCCCTGTTGAAAAGGACAATGGCCGAATCAGGTTCAGCTTCAGCAGCCTTATCATAGCTGTCCAGAGAATTGGCATAATCGCCCTGCTCGTATGCCTTGTTGCCCGACTCGACAAGACTGCGCACCGATTCAGCTTGAATTGTAGCCGGAAAAAAAAGTATCAATACTATGAAGCCGATAATTAATTGCAAAAAGAATCTCTGTATGGGTTTATAATTTTAAAATTACGCGACCGACAATTTATAATTAATCATTTCTCATTTGCAAGTCCAATTGTAACATTTTCAAATTTGACCGGCACAATATGAATGCATATAGTCAATTAAACAACAAATTTTCTTAATACGAGAATTGAATAGTCAGACATAGGAGATAGTACAATGCCAACCACAATAAAAGTAAAAGGAATGTCCTGCCAGCACTGTGTTGCTTCAGTAACCAAAGCACTTTCTGAAATTGAAGGAAT
>JAUXHH010000034.1 GCA_030621655.1 Desulfobacterales bacterium | reverse complement strand
TTGATAGTGAAACCGGCATCAATGATCATCTGCAGCGTGTCCTGTCTGCTTTTTCCCCTCGTGTTCAGATAACCAGCCATAAACAGTGAATTTGCCGGATAGAGGCTCATGACTTCCATGCTGCGTAAATGATACTCCCTGCCCGCAGCTGTCCGGATTTCAGCCTGAGGATTTACAAAGCGAAACATGCAGAGAATCTTCAGGCAATACTCTGGGGTGAGATTCTGGGCATTTCCCAATTTGTTCCCAACAATAGGAAGCAGAAAATTGACAGGGATGGATTTTGCCTCAAGGTTACGCAGCATGAAGGCCAATTCAATGATTTCTCCGGCTGTTTCTCCCATGCCGGCGATAATACCGGAACAGACTTCAAGGCCTGCACTGCGGGCAGCTTTTAAGGTGTTGAGCCGGTCTGCAAAGGTATGGGTGGTGCAGATTTTTGCATATTGGGATGCAGAGGTGTTGAGGTTATGATTTAAGCGGTCAAGCCCTGCCTGTTTGAGAAACCTTGCGCTGTTTTCATCCATGATACCGGCTGAGACACAAACCTCGATTGGATACTGTGCCTTGATGGTCCTTACCAGGTCGGCGATACGTTCAGCTTTCCGTTCATCGGTCCGCCGCCCGGCATATACCATGCAATAGCGATAGGCGCCTGCTTCATAGGCCTGTTTTGCCTCAGCCAGAATTTCCTCTGTACTTTTCTCAGAGTATTTAACAATTTCGGCATTGCTGCTTTTGGACTGCGGGCAGTAATTACAGTCTTCAGAACAGAGGCCGTTGCTGACGTTGTTAATTATATGGACGGTTACTGTTTTGCCATGGAAATGCTTGCGCACTGTAAAGGCGGCATCCAGGAGAGATAAGAGTTCAACTTTGCTGTCCGTCAGCAAACCGGCGTAGGTATCCTGAGGCAGTAAATCTCCGTTAATTGCTGCTTTAGCCAGTTTCTGATACCAGTCCTTATCCATTAAAATTCTCCATAATTTTAAAAAATCTTTCATAACAGTGAAAGAAAGAAATACGTTTTTCCGGTTGTTGGTGTATTCTATTTATATACGCATTTGTCAAGGGTCGGGTAACTTCCAGGCATATTTTTTATAAGCCCGAATCCCTATTCTCCGGGTTAAAAGTTATCGATGAAGACTCGAATTCCTCTTCTATGGAGAAGGAGATCATGGCCAAACATACTGTACTTTTGTTCAAGCCCTATCCCATGGCCGTTGGCCAGAAAATACATATTGTCGGAGGGCCAAGGGGAGGGGACTGGGAAGTGATTGAGGTCAGTGAGCGTAAGGTGAAGCTCCGTTGTCCTGTCAGCTTTAGAGAATTCGAGTGGAATCGATTCTGTTATTTTACAGAAGAGCAGCAGGACAGAGAATGGCCCCAACAGTGATTCCCTCTCCTCTTAAAACGGTCGGCAAGCTGATACTGGCTTCAGCCTCGCCAAGGCGAAAATCCCTCCTGCAGGAGCTTGGGCTTGATTTTGAAATTATAGAAGCCCAGGTCGAGGAAAATCCTGCTGCCGGTGAGTCGCCTCGGGAATTTGTTATGCGGGCAGCTTCTGATAAAGCTGCTGCTGTTTCCCGCGAGAATGTCGGGTCCTGGGTTCTGGGAGCTGATACGGTGGTCGTGCATGAAGGCAAAATTCTGGGCAAGCCAAGGGATGCAAAGGAAGCTTTGTCTGTGCTGCAGACCTTGGCCGGCCAGAAACATCTGGTGCATACCGGTTTTTGTTTGCTGCATGGAAAAGAGAAGAAAGCAGTCAGCAGGGTCGTGACTACAGAGGTTAGTTTTTATCCTTTCTCCCGGGATATTGCAGCAGCGTATGTAGCCACAGGAGAGCCGCTTGATAAAGCAGGAGCGTATGGCATCCAGGGCAGCGGCAGTTTCCTGGTTGAGAGGATAAACGGATCCTACACCAATGTTGTCGGACTCCCCCTGGTTGAGGTTGTAGAAGAATTGCTTCGAAATAAGGTGGTAGGGCCAAGAAAAGAATAATTGTGAAATTTCCTGCTTTTCTTAATCTTTTTCTGATTGCTGTTCTATAAGTTCCCCTAACGCAAATGCCGCATCACCCACCAGTTTTATACAAATTTTACGACTGCTTTCCGGATTGGAATAAAAGTTTTTCACTTCTTCTCTGCTTTTCCAGTCGATTTTAGCAATGTCACGACAATTCATGCCCCCCAAAGGTTTGGCGAGTTCTTCAAATTTTTTCAGAAACTTACTGCTGACAGACCAGAGACGGGGATTCTCTTTCTCGTCAAGGTTGCCTCTGCTGTAGATGCTTGAAATTACAGCAATTCCTCCAATTAAGATTCCGCAGACACTTCCAGAGCTTGCAATACCCCCACCGAATGCCCCTAATGCCTTGACAGCAGTTTCGTCAATTTCACCAATCTTTTCCTGGCCCACGGCAAGGATTACCTGGCTTCAATGGAAACGTTTTTTGAAAAGATCCATTGCCTTATCTCGCATTTCTTCTGGATTCATAGAATCTCCTATTATTATTTGTAGATGGTAAAATGCTGTTAACTCTGATTCATTTCAGTCTGCCATTTCGTTAATGCCTGAAGGGACCGCTCAGCATATTTTTCGCCGCGGAATCTTTTAGGTACTCTTTGTTTTAAATTTGGAAAAAGCCCGAAATTGATGTTGGAGGGCTGAAAACGCTTTGGATCGCCTGCGGTCAGATGGGTGATCAGGGAACCAAGGGCTGTCTCAGGAGGAGGGACAACCGGGTTTTTCCCCTGAAGCAGGCGGGCTCCGTTTATGCCGGCCAATAGTCCTATAGCCGTTGATTCAACATAGCCTTCAACCCCCGTTATCTGACCGGCCAGTAGAAGATCAGGTCGTTTCTTCAACTGCAGGCTGGGCAGGAGAAGCTCAGGTCCGCAGACGAATGTATTCCGGTGAATAGAGCCAAGTCTGGAGAACTCTGCCTGTTCCATACCCGGAATCATTCTGAACACTCTTTTCTGCTCACCATACGTGAGCTTGGTCTGAAACCCCACCATGTTGTAAAGTGTTCCCTCATTATTTTCTTTGCGGAGTTGGACAACGGCGTGTGCTTTCTGCCCGGTACGGGGATCAATTAATCCAACCGGTTTCATGGGGCCGAACCGCAGGGTTTCAGGACCGCGTTCCAGCATGATCTCAATAGGAAGACATCCTTCAAAATATTTTTGCTTCTCAAAACTTTTCAGCGGTACCTTTTGTGCTTTAGCAAGTTCGGTAATGAAATTTTCATACTGCTCCTTATCCATGGGGCAGTTGAGGTAATCACCAGGCCCTTCCTCATAGCGGGATGCCTGGAAAATAATATCTCTATCCAATGACTCGGCTTCTACTATCGGAGCTATTGCATCGTAAAAGGCCAGATGATCCTTGCCGGTAAGTTTTCCGAGGGAGTCTGCCATGGATTCGGATGTGAGGGGACCTGTAGCAAGAATTGTTATACAGAGCCCGGGCATCGGGGCAGGAAGTTCCCTGACTTCATCCCGGATAATGTTGATATTTTCGTTTCCCTCAATTTTTTTTGTAATAAATTCCGCAAATTTCTCCCGGTCAACAGCCAGTGCCTTGCCGGCAGGCACCTTTGTCTCTTCAGCAGACTCCATGATCAACGATCCCAGGTTTCGCATTTCCTGCTTCAAAAGTCCGACTGCCGAGGTTATGGCATCAGAGCGCAGGGAGTTGCTGCAGACAAGCTCAGCAAGCAGTTGGGAATGATGAGCAGGGCTGAAAACAAGGGGCTTCATTTCATGTAGTGTAACCTGGCATCCAAGCCTGGCTGCCTGCCAGGCTGCCTCAGTTCCAGCCAGTCCACCACCGATGATTATAAGTCGTTTGTCAGTTGCGTTCATATTTTATCCTGAATCCGTGAGTCGTCGGATATATCCCAGATATAATTAGCACTTCGTGGTTAAAAGGTAAACTATAGAGAAGGGTGTAATGAGAAATCTTTTGGAAAAAGAGCCTGGTTTACTTTGGTGAAAAATCGGTTGTTGAATTCACTTTATCCAGGGTTCTTACAAAGTAGCGGAGCCAGCGGTGCACATCATTTTTTTGTACCTGGTTTCGGAGCCATTGCATGCGTTGCTGGCGTTCCTCCAGGGGCATGGTGAATGCCCGGTAAATAGTATCCGCAGTTTTTTCAATATCGTAGGGATTAACCAGCAGGGCCTTTTCACCCAGTTGATCTGCTGCGCCGGCGAATTCGCTTAAAATAAGCACGCCGTTATTTTCAACTGAACAGGCGCAATATTCTTTAGCCACCAGGTTCATCCCGTCCCTTAAGGGAGTTATGAGGGCAATTTCAGATGTTCTGTAATGGGCCACGAGTTGAGTATTATCCAGACTGCGGAAAACATAATGGATCGGTATCCAGCCGGCATTACCGAAGCGTGAATTGATACGGCCTACAATCTGGTCAAGCTGTTCTTTTAAATTTTGATAATCGGGATCCAGGGTTCGGCTGGGAACAACTACCTGCAGCAGGGAGATTTTTTGTTTGAGTTCCGGATATTTTTCCAGGGCCAACTCATAGGCAAGAAAACGTTCCGGGATCCCCTTGGTATAATCAAGCCTGTCAATACCCAGTATCAACTGCCGTTCGTGCAGGTTTTCATGCAGGTACCAGGCGGCATCCTGAACTTCCTGGGAATGGGCAGCATTATTAAACTCGTTAAAGTCAATGCTTATGGGAAAATGCCCTACCTGGATAATTCGTTTTTTGTATTTTACCAGGGTATAATTGCGTTGTCTCCGAAGGATCGAGGCTTCGGGTATGAGGTTGGTGACAGTACTGACAAAATTCCGTCGGTCACGAAGGGTCTGGAAGCCTAACAGGTCAAAAGCCAGCAAAGCCTTTGTATATTCCATCTTCCAGGGGAGCCTTCGGAGAAGATCAAGGGAGGGAAAAGGGATATGGTGAAAATATGCCAGAGGCAACTGAACTCCTAATTTCTTTAGAAAATGACCAACCATGGAAAGCTGGTAATCATGGATCCAGATGATGTCGTTTTCCCGGGTCTGCTTTGTTATAGCCTCGGCAAACTTTTTGTTTACTGCAACATATGTCTGCCAGTCTTCCAGGTCAAACTTGCAATAGCCGAGAAGATCATGGAGAAGTGGCCAGAGGGTGCCATTGGAAAAGCCCCAGTAGTAGCGCTCAATCTCCTGCTGGTTTAAAGGGACTCCGACCAGTTTATATCCCTGTTCCGAGCCAAATTGATCAAGCAGTTCCTGTATTGGTGCTTCCTTACCGGTTCCCGGCCAGCCAATCCAGAGACTTTCATTTTCCTTTAAAATTGGGTTGAGAGCGGTTACCAGACCACCTGAACCCGGCTGTATCCTCCATTGGTCGTTTTCTTTGTCAATAACAACCGGCAACCTGTTGGAGACAACAATCAGCCGCTTATTGATTTTTTGTTTTTGCTTTGCCATTATGTTTTTGTGGAATACCTGTACCAGTGGTGCAAAAAATCCAGCAACTCATCAGGAGGTGTCAGCCAGCAATCAGCCAGCGTGTCCCGTTGAGTATCTCTTACAAGCACTGAGAGTCCTTTCCCCTTTAAAGCCTTAAAAGCATCCTCGTCGGTGAGATCATCGCCCAGGTAAGCTATCATTGCATCCTTTGAGCACTCATCCAGGATTTGTTTGATTGCATCTCCTTTATGCATTCCAGCACATCGGAGTTCAAGACCGCCATCAAATGGCTGAATTTCAAGATTATGTCCCATGGTGAGCGGTTCCCAGGCCCTGCTTACTTTTTGTTCAAGCTGCTCCTTAGTCTCTTCTTTCAACCCTCTCCAATGAAAAGCCAGGGAAGAAGTCTTCTGTTCACAATTATGTTCATGCCCATGTTCCTTTGCCCAGAGAAAAGCTTTTTGCAGATTAAGTGAACATGTGGCGGGAATTTTTTGCCTCTGTACCGAAGTGTCAGGCAGTAAATGTTCAAAACCGTGACCACCCCAAATCTCAGGAAGTTGTTTAAGACCAAGCAGCGGTACAATATCCTTGATGTTGCGGCCACTGACAATGACTAAACGGGTCTTCCCTGATTGCTGAATTTCCTCTAAGATTTTTCTTACTCCTGGATAGGGAAACGCCTTGTCTCTTTTTTTGTGAAAGGGGGCCAGGGTGCCGTCATAGTCAAGGAGCAGGACTTTCTGTGGCCCATTTTGCAGCAGATGCCAGAAAGTTTCCAGGGAGCATATCTTTGGTTCCTCCATTAAACGTTTCCTACAGTGATGCGTTCAACATTTTCGTTCGTAAGACCAAGCATAAGAGTAAGATATTCGCGTAAATGTCTGGTGATAAGAAAGTTTTCTCGAACAAACCGCTTGGCCCGCATGCCCATTTCCTCAAGTTTATCCCGGCGATGCAGCAGGTATCGGGTTCTCAATGCCGCACCTTCCGGGGTGCGGACCAGGAAACCGGTATAATGGTCTATAACCTGAAGACGAATACCTCCGGTATCACCGCCAATGACCGGTTTGCCTTTCCACATACCTTCTGAAACGGTCAGGCCAAAACCCTCACGGATTGATTTCTGCAGAATAATATCAGATGCCCTCTGCAGGGCATTGATGGTGCGGTTTGCATCTGCCGGTAAGAGAAGAACGTGTATATTGGATGCCCCATTGGAAGCCTGTTTCACCTCGTTGAGCACCGCCTCCCCTTCCGGGTCATCACTGGCGCCGCCTCCTGCCAGGACAAGCTGCATGGGGGTCAGTTTACTGGCCAACTTGTATGCCTCAATAACACCAACCGGATCTTTGAAGCGGTCATAGCGAGAAACTTGAGTTATCAGCGGCAGTTGAGGGTCAAGACCGAATTCAGAATAAATATTGTCTATTTCATGATCCGGCAGCGGGCAATTCTTTTCGCTCAGCGGATCAATGCTGGAAGGAATTATATATTGTGTGGGGCAGAGGTTGAGCAAACTCCGGCAGGGAAAAGATGCTGGCATCATAGGGAGTGATCCACTCCCGCAAATATTTCCACACCTCCCGGTATGGTTTACTGGCATCAATATGGCAGCGCCATATCCATTTCCCCCTCCGCTCAGGTATCAATTTTAACAAGGGCGCGGGTTGAGGATCATGAATAAAGACAAAATCAGCTTCTTTCAGCTTACTGCGGAGCTTTTCCTCATTTTCCCTGTTTATTTTTTCGTAATTTTGCAGGAGTTTTTCAGAAATGGACTGTCGCATTCCCTGTAAGGCGTTATGAAACCCCTTGGTGCACTGGTAGAATTCCTGATTCCCGCTAATTACATCCCAATCTGCCTCAATGCCTAATGCCTGTTTGAGCGGGATGAGCTTGTGGAGTATTTCAGCCACCCCCCCGCCTTCTTTCGTTGAGTTGATATGCAAAACCCTGGCCCCCTTGAGGGGAGCTGCTAACTGCTCAAGCTGCTGCATGACATTGGAACCGGTGACAGCCTGATATTCAGCCATCATGTTTTGCAAGGATTGCTCGCTCTGTTTTTTCATTGCTCTCCCTTTGCAAAGAACTTCTGAAAAATGTTGCTGACGTTGAGGCGGATCTCTTTCAAGGATGAAAAATAAGGGTCCATGCCGCAGAGGTTTCGTGTCAGCTCTTCAAACTCATCCCCATCAAAACCGTTCAGCCAGGATGAGAAATCGTCATAACGCTCATCTGTTCTGTTGCGGGCATCAATAAAATGGTAATAGATGCTTCCCGTGGACAATTTACTTATTTGCGGGACTAATTCAGCAGGATGATCATAGCGAATACCCGTATCAAAAACCACTATCTGAGATTTGAGGAAATGAAATTGCTGATCAGCTTGGGCCCAGGGAACAATCTCAGATTCATCCAACCGCTGTTCGACCACTTCCACCGTTTCCTGCCGTAATCCTTCCAGGTCTTTATAGTCGGTGGGAATTACCATGCTAAGCTGCTCGGCCAGCTGTTTGTCATGAAGGCCCCGGGAAGCCCAGGAGGCGAAGTCATTATTGTATTCCGGTTCGTCGAATAATGCCCGGAGGAGGCGGCCCCAGAAGTGATGATAGATGCTTCCTGTAGGCACATCTTTTAAAACAGCGGCAAATTCTTTCAGGTTTTGCACCTTGATGCCGGTAGCAATTGTGATGAGGGCGCAGTCTTTTACCGCAAACGGAAGTTTTTTCTGAACATCACCAGTTGCATTCGGCATGGTTAACTCCTGAAGGCTGAAGAGCTTTTGAAGTGATTATTTAAAATAATACCACAAATTCAAATGGTTAGCAAATTGAAGAACCGCAGCAGTGTACTGCTGCTTGAATCAGTCTTAAAATGGAGAATAACTTTGATAAGAATATTCTGTAGAGAATTGCGCAGGAGTTCAGGTACGATGGAACCATTTTTTTATTTCTGCAGCGGAAAACATCCGCACTACGGGTCTACCATGTGGACAATGGGTGAATGCCTTGCTTTCCTTCATGAGTTTGAGAAGCTGCTGCATTTCCAGGGGTGTTAAATTTTGCCCTGCTTTTATGGCTGCCTTGCAGGCCATTGATGAGAGAATGTCATCAAGTCTGGTCGCATCCTTCCGTTTCCTGCCTTCTCCCTGGCTGTAATCGGGCCCGGAGAACTGTGTTAGGATACCAGTCAGAATTTCTTCGGGATCAAGATGGCTTATAACAGAAGGTACAGCCTTGATGATAAAGTTGTCCCCTCCAAATTCCTCCACAACAATGCCGAATTCGCTGATTTCTTCCCTGTTTTTTTCAAGGATTTCAGCCGATTCAGGGGTCAGTTCCAGCATTTTTGGAAACAGAAGATTCTGGCTTGCCATCTGCTTGGAATCAAACTGTTTCTTGAGGTTTTCAAAAAGTATGCGTTCATGAACCGCATGCTGGTCAATCACCACGAGAAAACGTTCTTCTCCCCTGCGAGCTTCACAGAGAAGGTAGAGGTCCATGAACTGTCCAATCGGTTTAAGCGACTCGGGCACCAGGTCTTCACTTTCAGTCTGCAGAAAAGGAGTAGTGGGTTCAGCAGTTGAAACGGGTTCGCTATACTGAGGTGGAGAGAAGGTTTTGTCTTTCCCGGAAGGAAGGTAAGCGGCAGCTCCGCTGTTATCTGATTTCGCACTATCATGGGAATTGTTCCAAAGCGGATAAACATTTGCAGAACCGGTTTCCTTGTTTTTGTGACTAACCTGTTCTGTTTTGCCGCTGTTTAAATTTTTATCACTGCCAAAGATTGAATGCTTTGCCTGCATCTGGAAGCGCTCCATTGCAAGCCGAACTGCGCTGACAATTCGCTTATGGACACTATTGGGTTGTTGAAACCTGATTTCCTGTTTAGTGGGATGAACATTTACGTCTACTGCTTCATGAGGGAGGGTGACAAAAAGGGCGCCTGCCGCTGTACGGCCTTTCATGAGATAGCCTGATAACCCTTCTGACACAGCATGTGCCATCATTCTGTCCTTAATGGCCCTGCCATTGACAAACAGTCTGAGTTTGGTCGAAGTGGCAAATGATTGTTCAGGGGGGAGTAAAAACCCCTCTATGGTAATATCGTCATTGTGAGGAGATAACGTGGAGGAATCCTGGATTGGGATTAAAGGATCAGAAGTGTTTTTGGCGTAAAACATTTTTACCCTGTCTTCCAGGGTGTCAGTTTCGGCTGGAATATCCCAGATTGTATTACTGTTAACAGTATATGTAATGCCAAGCCGGTTATTAGCCAGACAGTAATTTTTGACTATTTCTTCTATATGAAAGAGTTCGGTTCTGGAGCTTTTGAGGAATTTTTTTCGTACCGGCAGGTTACCAAAGAGGTTTTTGATTTCAATAACAGTGCCTTTGTTGCAACCGGTTTCATGAATCTTTAAAATTTTTCCATAACGAACTTCCACGCGGGTGCCTAATGGGTCATTTTCAGTTCGTGAAGTGAGAGTCATTTTTGCAACCGAGGCAATACTCGGTATTGCTTCACCCCTGAATCCCAAGCTCTGAATAACACTCAACACATTACTGTCATTTGTGTTTCCTCCCAGCTTACTTGTGGCATGCCGTTCCAGACAGAGCAGTGCATCATCCCCATCCATGCCTACGCCGTCGTCAATTACTTTAATCAGTCTGGTGCCGCTGCCTTCAATTTCTATCTGCACCCGGCGGGCACCTGCATCAATCGAGTTTTCAAGAAGTTCCTTGACCACTGAAGCTGGTCGCTCTATGACTTCACCTGCAGCAATCTGATTGGCTAGATGTTCTGAAAGAATTTTAATCCTGGACAAAGTAATCTCCGTAGTGATGGAAGTTTTTGCTATTTGTGTTCTTGGGTTGCATGATGTAAATAAACTCAGTTTATATAAATTATACTACAAAATTTCTCCATACACGCGTGTCAGGAAATGGCTAAGGAAATATCAATACGTAAAAAAAGCTCGAAAACTCCCGCTAAGAAAAGAAAATCTCCTGCGGCCAGGAAAAAAAGCACGGCCCGGATCACAAGACCTAAGCCATGGAGCCATGTCCAGTGTACTCTTTTTCTTTTAGGGATCAGTCTGCTGCTCACAATTTTTATAATTCTGACCTTGTATCTCTTTATCCTGCTTGATATCCCGAATCTGCAATCCATAAAAGACTATCAGCCTAAAATGGCATCCCTGGTGCTTGACAGGGAGCATAAAGTTATGAAGCGAACATATGAAGAGAATCGCCGCCTGGTTACTATGGCGATGATGCCGGAACTTTTGCCCAAAGCCTTTGTTGCAGCAGAAGACGCCCGTTTTTATCAACACTCCGGGGTGGATATCCGGTCAATTTTTCGGGCTTTTTTTCATAATATCAGGGCAGGGGCAAAGTCCCATGGGGGAAGTACCATTACACAGCAGGTAACGCGGTCTCTGCTTCTTTCACGAAAAAAAGTCTATTCCCGTAAGGTCAAGGAGGCAATTCTTGCCTACCGGATTGACTCGGTGATGAGTAAGGATGATATCCTCTATATCTACCTGAACCAGATTTATCTGGGGGAGGGCGCCTTTGGGGTGGAAGCCGCCGCAAGGACCTACTTTGACAGGAGGGTGAAAAATCTCACACTTGGCCAGATGGCTCTCCTGGCAGGCTTGCCCCAGGCGCCAAGTCGCTATACACCATTCAAAAATATGGAGTTGGCCAGGAAGCGACAGGTATATGTTCTGAACAGGATGGCAGAAGAAGGATATATAACGCCTGAAGCTGCCCGCAGGGCATATGAAGAGCCCCTGTCACTTGACAGGGAACATGATGCCCCACTTGGAGAAGGGTATTATGTCCAGCATGTAACAAACTATGTAAGCAGTAAATACGGGAAGGAACTGTTAACCGGTGGAGGGCTTACAATTTATACCAGTATGGACCGAACAATGCAGCAAAGAGCCAAGGTTTCTATACAGAGGGGCCTTGCAGCGCTAACAGGCAAGAACAAAAAAGGACAAAAACCTCAAGCAGCCATGGTGGTTATGGAGGCGGGGTCCGGCAAGGTCCGTGCTTTAGTTGGAGGTGCGGACTTTAAAGTCAGTCAGTTTGACAGGGCAATTCAGGCTCGAAGACAGCCTGGATCAGCTTTCAAACCCATTGTCTATGCTGCAGCCATGGAAAAAGGTTTTACCCCTGAATC
>JAUXHH010000118.1 GCA_030621655.1 Desulfobacterales bacterium | reverse complement strand
CTGGCCATCTATTTTTTCATGATTCTCTGGGGTCTCAATGTCTGCCTGGCCTCCCGGGACAAGTTCGGCGTGCTTCTGGCTTTCGGCATTGTTTCTCTGATTTTCTGGCAGGCCGTTATCAACCTGCTCATGGTCATGGGGTTTCTGCCGGTGGTAGGCATCCCGCTGCCATTGTTCAGCTACGGCGGATCATCACTGCTGACGACCCTTATCGGCATCGGCCTGCTGATGAATATTCGTATGCGGCGGAACCAGGTAAGGAAAAATTGATTTTTTCATGCGCTGTTCTTCGTGGTTTTCAAATTTGATGGCAGCCCATGATGATTATAAAGTCTAAATTAAGTATCCTGCATGATCCTGGCAGTTTGATTTTTACCACTCAAGTTCCCTTGTTTTTTTCAGGACCAGTTCCTTTAACGAATCAATAAACTCCGGCATGCAGTTCAAAGAGGCCGCTCTTTCCATCCTTATGCCTAAGCCCTGGGCCATTTCATGGTAGAGCATGTCTATTTCGTACAAAGTCTCCACGTGGTCAGATACAAAGGAGATCGGCACCATCAAGACATTTTTGCACCCTTCTTTCGCGAGCTGTTCCAGAATTACAGGCGGGGATGGGGACAGCCATTCCACCGGGCCGCTGCGGCTCTGGTAGCATAGTCTGCCTGGCATCGCAGTCAGTGATTCAACTGCCTGGATGGTCTGTTTGAGATGCTCAACATACGGGTCGCCTTCCTTAATAAATTTCACCGGCAGGCTGTGGGCGCTGTAGACCACCTGCAGTTCTTCTCCTATAAATAATTCTGCGCCCTTTTTTATGTTTGTTGCCAGCGCATTGATATATTCCGGTTGCACAGGCCAGGATTCAATGGTTTCTATCTCAAAGGGTGGCGAGCATAACCGGTTGGCTTCAAAGAGGTCGCTGACAGAGGAGCCTGTGGTGGCAATGGAGTAGTGGGGATAAAGGGGCAGGGCAATGATACGCCTTATGCCATCATTTTGAAGTTGTGCAAGGGTTTCTTCTGCACGTGGTTGCCAGTAGCGCATAGCAACAGTGACCTTGAAGAGACCGGACCCGGCAAGTTCTTTTTCAAGGGCCTTTGCCTGGTCAGCAGTAATTTTGCCAAGAGGTGAGCCTCCGCCGATTCTGGCATATGCCTGTGAACTTTTCGGGGCACGTCGTCTGGAAATAAAGCGGGCTATGGTCTTCTGCATAAAGGCCGGACCAAGGCGGATAATCAATCTGTCTGAGAAGAGGTTGAAAAGAAACGGTTCAACATCCTCCAGACGTTCCGGACCTCCAATGTTCAATAGTATTACAGCAATGTTTCCCTGAGAGTTATTTTTCTGTGACATGATCGTTATTTATATGGAAAGCTGCTTTTCCTGAATAGAAAAAAACAATATTCAAACCCGGTTATTTGTTTCCTCAGTAAACAATACGTAGCAGGTTTTTTTATATTATACCATCAAACATTTCAGATACTCACCAACAATTTGCCAATTCAAAATCCACCTGTTACTATCCTCTCATGCTTGAAAAATCTCCTGTATATCTTATTGACGGCAGTGCCTATTTTTATCGTGCCTACCATGCTGTGGCGCCACTGAGCACTGCAAATGGTCTGCCGACTCATGCCGCATTAGGCTTTACCAATATACTTCTCAGGGTCATCAGGGAAAAATCACCGGAATTCCTGGCTGTGGCCTTTGATGCCAAGGGGCCTAACTTCCGGCATGAAATGTATTCTGACTACAAGGCCAACCGGCCGCCCATGCCCGATGATCTTGCAGTCCAGATTCCCTATATTAAAAAAATTGTTAAAGCCCATAATATCCTGACCATGGAGCAGCAGGGCGTAGAGGCAGACGACCTTATCGCATCTGCAGCGCGCAAACTCGCTGCTTTAGGCTATAAGGTCATAGTAGTGTCAGGTGACAAGGACCTGCTGCAGCTTGTAGGCGACGATATCCTTTGTTGGGAACCGATGAAGGATGTGGTTATGGACCGGGAGGGGGTTCTGAAAAAGTATAATGTCGGCCCCGAAAGACTGCTTGATTTTTTTGCCCTCATGGGCGACAAAAGCGACAATATTCCAGGTGTCCCCGGTATTGGCCCGAAATCAGCGGAAAAGTTGATCAACGAGTTCGGCTCCCTGGAAAACCTGTATGAAAACTTAGAGAGTCTCAAAAAAAGCAAGATGAAGGATAATCTTGCTGCCCACAGGGATGATGCCTTTCTGTCCAGGGAGTTGATCGATCTGAAAGAAGATCTTGATATACCGCTGGATGAAAATCACTACCGGCTGCCACAACCCGACAGCGGCAAGCTGAAAGAACTTTATACAGAGCTGGAATTTACCAGGCTTATGAAGGCCGAGATCCCGGCTGTAACAGTCAGCCAGGAAGGATTTTCCCTGGTGCAGACAGACGAGGAACTTGAGGGTCTTGTGAAGTTGTTGGAAAAAGCAGATTTTATGGTGCTGGACACCGAGACCTCGGGTCTTGATCCGTTTTCTGCCGAGCTGGTTGGGTTGTCAGTCTGTGTTGATCCAGATCAGGCTTTTTATATCCCAATAGGCCACAAAGATGAAGAGAGGAAATTGCTTGCAGGGCAACTGGGTAAAGGTAGTGTACTCAAAGCATTGCAACCATTTCTACAAGATGAAAAACTGCCCAAATTGGGACATAACCTGAAATTTGACTACGCCATTATTGAAATGCAGGGTGAAGGAATCACGCTGAAGGGGCCGCTCTGGGATACCATGATTGGAGCCTATTTGCTTGATCCGGGCAGGAGAACCTTCAAGCTCGATGATCTGTGCCGGGAAATTCTGGACCTGAAGCTCACCGCTTTCAGCGAAGTGACAAAGGGAGATAAGCGGCCGGACAGTTTTGTCTTTGTCCCGCTGGAGGATGCCAAGAACTACTCCTGCGAGGATGTCTACGGTGCCTGTTTGCTCTGGGAAGAGTTCAGGCCGAAGCTGGAAAAACAAAAGCTCTGGCCGCTTTTTGCAGACCTGGAAACACCCCTGGTGCCAATCCTGGCAGAGATGGAACTTGCCGGCATCAAGGTGGATACCCATCTTCTGCATGAATTGTCTGAGGAATTCGGTGCAAAGCTGGCTGAACTGGAGAAGGAGATTTACCGGCTTGCCGGCGAGGAATTCAACATCAACTCACCAAGGCAGCTTGGGGATATTCTCTTTGATAAGCTTAAACTGCCGCACGGCCGCAAAACAAAGACCGGTTACTCTACTGATGTCAAGGTGCTGGAAAAGCTCTCTTTTCATGAACTTCCCCAGGCAATGCTCATCCATCGCAACCTGAGCAAACTGCAGTCAACCTATGTGGAGAAACTGGCCGGCCTGGTGCACCCCAAGACAGGCAGGGTGCATACCTCGTTCAACCAGACCGTTACGGCAACCGGCAGGCTTTCCAGCAGCAAGCCGAATTTGCAGAATATCCCGATCCGCACCGAGGAAGGCCAGCGCATCCGCCAGGCATTTATACCGGAGAAGGGACATGTTTTTGTTGCTGGTGATTATTCCCAGATCGATCTACGGGTGCTTGCCCATTATTCCCAGGACAAGGCCTTACTTGAAGCCTTTCGTTCGGGCCAGGACATCCATAGCCGTACTGCGGCTGAGATATTTTTTGTCTCGCCCATGCTGATCACTAAACAGATGCGTCGGGTGGCCAAGACCATTAACTTCGGCATCGTTTACGGTATGAGCAGTTTCGGGCTTGCCGGTCAGCTGAACCTGAGCCGTAAGGAAGCCCAGACATTCATTGATCGATATTTCAAACACTATGCCGGGGTGCAGCAGTTCATGGAGGACATTGTCATACAAGCCAGGGAGGACAAGCATGTGACCACTCTCTTAAACCGCATTCGGCTGCTGCCTGACATCAACAGTTCAAACCGGACAAGGAGAGAGTTTGCCGAACGCACCGCAATCAATACCCCCATCCAGGGAACAGCGGCTGACATCATCAAACTGGCCATGATCAAGGTTGACCAAGAGCTTAAAAAGAAAGGACTTAAGACCAGGATGCTCCTGCAGATCCATGATGAACTGGTGTTCGAAGTGCCTGAGGTTGAGGTGGAGTATATCAGCAAACTTGTCAAGGACTGCATGGAGTCAGTGATGAGCCTGGACGTTTCCCTTTTAGTCAATATTTCAGTGGGTAGCAATTTGGCAAAGGTTTAATCTCTCTTCGGGTCTAATTCCCCGCAGCTCGAAGTCTGCGCTTATCTGCTGCGGGGAAGTTCATTACTTGGCTCCAAATAAAAGGGCGGAGCCGTTTGGGGCCACTTTGTCGTGCTTACTCTATTTGACTTCCAGTGCAAGAGGCGGCATAGGGAATGCCATGTGTGTCATAATAAATGATTACAGCATATCCTGCAGGCTTTATGTCCAGTATTTCTCCCTCCCTGTCCTGCTGTTAAAAATCAATTGACTGATTATTCCGCGAAGCCAGATTTTTTTCTCTTTAGAGTAATGAATTTTCTTGACAGGACGGCTGAATAACCGTATAGTTTTGTGCATATGTTCAAAACTATTGCTGGTGTTGCTGTTGAGATTAATACATTTCGGAGGGACTATTATGAAAATCGCCATCAGTTCAACAGGAAAAGAAATTGATTCCAAAGTTGATCCCCGTTTTGGCAGGGCGGATTATCTGCTGATCGTTGAAACTGCATCAGGTGCAGTTGTCCAGGTTATTGACAACCTTGATGCCCGCAACGCCGCCCAAGGTGCTGGGATAAATGCAGCAAGCCGCATTGCCGAAGCCGGTGCCCAGGCCATCCTTACCGGCAGAGTCGGGCCAAAAGCTGCGGATGTATGCAAAAAAGCCGGCATAGAAATGGTAAGCGATGTGAGTGGAACCGTTGATGATGCAGTGCAGCAATATATAAAGACGCACTCAAGCAAAGAGTTGCCGGTTGAAAAGTCTGCAGATTCACAGCTCCCTGCCCAAAATGTCAATCAGGGAAGCGGAGGAGGCCGGGGACAGGGCGGCAGCGGCCGTGGCCGTGGCAAATGTGGCGGCGGCAAATGCGGCACCAGACAGCAAAACCGTCGTGGAGCCTGAAGAGATACCAATGAAAATAGCCATTGCAAGCGGCAAGGGAGGCACAGGTAAAACCACGGTTTCAGTGAGCCTGGCTTTGGCTGCGTCGGGGCCGGTGCAGTACGTTGATTGTGATGTTGAAGAACCAAACGGGCACATCTTTTTACAGCCTTCCTTTACCAAAAAAGAGGAAATTTTTCTGACGGTCCCTGAAGTCATTGAAGAGAAATGCACCGCCTGCGGGAAATGCCGCGATCTGTGCCGTTTTAACGCCATAACAGTGTTTGGCAAAAAACTTATGATCTTCCCGGAACTTTGCCATGCCTGCGGCGGCTGTTTCCTTGTTTGTCCTGAGGATGCCCTGGTCAAGGGGAAACGGCTTATCGGCGTCAAGGAGCAGGGAACTGCTTCTGGAATCGATTTTGTCCACGGTAGACTGCGGGTTGGCGAGGCCATGGCTGTGCCGCTTATTGAAGCGGTCAAGCAGGAAACTGCTGAAAACTGCCT
>JAUXHH010000106.1 GCA_030621655.1 Desulfobacterales bacterium | reverse complement strand
GCTTTCCAACGACACATCCCAGTTATCCATCCTCTGGCTCATCTCAATGACTTCAGTTTCCTTAACATTCAGCCGTTCGGCCAGCAGCTTGGTATCCGGTTTAAAGCCTTGCGACTCTAATAGTTTTCTTTCCTTATTTAAACTGAAAAAAAGTTTTCGCTGGGCCTGCGTGGTTCCAATCTTGACCATTCTCCAGTTATCCATGATAAACTTCAAAATATAAGCACGGATCCAGTATGCGGCATAGTATGAAAACTTGACTTCCCGAAAAGGATCAAATTTTTTGGCAGCCTGAACAAGGCCGACATTCCCCTCCTGTATGAGATCAAGAAAATTTTGCATCCAATACTTCTGGAAGTCCATCGCGACCTTAACCACGAGCCGCAGATTAGAGGAAACCAGCTTATATGCAGCCTCGGCATCACCGGTTTCTTTATAGTGAATTGCCAGTTCCTCAGTTTCCTCCCTGGAAAGCAAGGGGAACTGGCTTATCTCCTGGAGATAACGCTGTAAACCTGTGTGACTTACTACCGGTAGATTCTTGTCATCCGGCATACTCACCAGTTGTTTAGTTTCCATCGGTTTTTTTTTCTTTTTGGACTCCTCTTTCATGCTGGCCCATTCTAATAAAAGCGCCTGAAAGGTCAATCTCTTTCCTTGTTGCTTTTCATTATAAACTTTAAACAACTATGCGTAATTTCATGTCATTATCTCTCATGTTATAAACGAGTGGACATATTTCCTGTTTTCATCTTCAAGCATTTATGCTAAAAGTGTTCGCCTGCCGCGTCCTGAATAAAAGTTATGGCACCATTTAAGGAAACTCTTTTTTATAATAACAGACAAGCTGGCAGATCATATTTTCCAGTTCAAAATATTTCCAGGCAGATGCATTGATTTGTAGCAGCAGAGCATTATTACTTGGCAAGTCACACAGAAATAATTATTACTAAGCAAATGAAAAACATTAGAAACTTTTGCATTATTGCCCATATTGACCATGGGAAATCCACCCTTGCAGACAGATTTATCCAAACCTGTAAAATGGTGAGTGACAGGGAATTCCGTGATCAGTTGCTTGATGATATGGACATCGAACGGGAAAGAGGCATTACTATAAAAAGCCAGACCATCTGTCTGCCATATCAGGCTAATGACGGAAAAGAATACATTCTCAACCTTGTCGATACACCTGGGCATGTAGACTTCAGTTATGAAGTTTCAAGGGCCTTGGCATCCTGCGAGGGAGCCCTGCTCCTCATTGATGCAGCCCAGGGAGTTGAGGCCCAGACACTTGCCAATCTTTACCTCGCCATGGAAACAGACATGGTTGTCATTCCTGTTATCAATAAAATTGACCTGCCGGCAGCAGACCCTGATGCAGTTGCTGAACAGATTGAAGCAGACCTCGGACTTGATCCTGAACATATCCGTCTCTGTTCAGCCAAAACAGGGGAAGGAGTTGAGAAAATCCTTGAAGCTGTGGTCAACCTGCTCCCTCCCCCGAAGGGAAATGAAAAAAAACCTCTTGAAGCCTTAATTTTTGATGCCCGCTACGACCCTTTCAGGGGTACAATCATTTCCACCAGAATCTTTGAGGGAACTGTCAAGCCTGGTGATATAATCCGTTTCATGTCTAACAACGCTGTTCACAAGGTGGAGGAAGTTGGACTCTTTCGGCTTACGAGAGAGCCGCAGAAAATGCTTGGTGCCGGCCAGGTTGGTTATATTGTCGCGGGTATAAAAAATGTCAGCGATACGAGAAACGGTGACACCATTACCCATAAAGATAATCCCTGCCTCAAACCTCTTTCAGGCTTCAAAGAGGTCAAACCTGTCGTTTTTTCGTCCATTTACCCTATCTCTACTGACGATTACGAAGATCTGGTCGTAGCACTTGAAAAACTTAAGCTTAACGATGCTTCACTGACCTTCCAAAAAGACTCTTCGACAGCACTGGGGTTCGGTTTCCGCTGCGGGTTTCTTGGCCTGCTTCATCTGGAAGTTGTACAGGAGAGGTTGGAACGTGAATTTGATATTTCCCTCATCATGACAGTCCCGACCGTACTGTATCATTTCTATCTCCAGGACGGCACAAAACTGGAGATCGACAATCCTGCATATTTTCCTGATCCATCCACAATTGACAGGACAGATGAACCGTACATCAAGGCAGTCATTCTGTTCCCTGAACGGTACATGGGATCTATTATGAATCTGTGCATGGAACGCAGGGGGGTGAATAATCATTACCATTACCCTGCTCCGGGAAGAATTGAATTCAACT
Source organism: Desulfobacterales bacterium (assembly GCA_030621655.1). Lineage (GTDB taxonomy): Bacteria > Desulfobacterota > Desulfobulbia > Desulfobulbales > BM004 > BM004. Next base: position 3,646 of record JAUXHH010000106.1, on the reverse strand, counting down.
GTGAAATACCCCTGGCAGAAATAATCTACGATTTTTATGACACGTTGAAATCCATTACCCAGGGATATGGTTCCTTTGATTATGACTTGGGCGACTACCGTGAAAGTGACCTGGTAAAACTCGACATTCTTGTCAATGGAGAAAAAGTTGATGCCCTCTCACAGTTGGTACATCGTTCAAAAGCCAGAGAGAGGGCTTTGCATGCCTGCGATCGACTCAAGGAGGAGATCCCTCGCCAGATGTTTAAAATCGCCATCCAGGGAGCCATCGGTTCCACTATTGTGGCCAGAACAAATATCGCTGCTCTGAGAAAAGATGTGACATCCAAATGCTATGGTGGCGATATAACCAGAAAGCGAAAACTCCTTGAGAAACAGAAGGCAGGGAAAAAACGAATGAAGACTGTAGGTAACGTTGATATTCCCCAGCAGGCCTTTCTGGCAGTACTCAAATCCGAACAGAAATAATTTACCAGTAGTCACCCTCCTGGCAATATGCATGACATAATAGAGATTGAGGTCTTTAATAAGCTCTTCAGTTCCGTTGCAGAAGAAATGGGCATAATTCTTGCCCGCTCCTCTTTCTCTGCCAACATAAAGGAACGGAGGGATTTTTCCTGTGCAATCTTTGATGCAAAAGGAGATCTTGTTGCCCAGGCTGCTCATATTCCAGTACATCTTGGCGCTATGCCCATGACGCTCTCCTCCGTTCTCTCTGTAATGACCTTGCAGCCGGGAGATGTGGTTATTACCAATGACCCGTATAAAGGTGGAAGCCATCTTCCTGATATCACTTTAATCGAACCGGTATTCCCGACGCCTGCTAATCTCTCTTCCACACACCCTCTCTTTTACGTCGTTAACCGGGCCCACCACGCTGATGTCGGCGGAAAAAACCCAGGCTCCATGGGACTGGCCAGCTGTCTTGCAGATGAGGGATATGTGATTTCTCCGACCCTTCTCTATACAGAGGGAAAATATAATGATGTATTCATCCGGGACTTTCTCAAAAATGTCCGAAGCCCGGATGAACGTTTGGGGGATTTAAGAGCCCAGATTGCATCACTTGCCCGGGGTAAGTTGAGGCTTAATGATATTCTGGGTAGATATACACCTGAACACATATTTTCCATACTTGACCAACTCAAGGATTATTCAGAACGACTGATGGTAAATATCATCAATCAATTACCTGATGGTCTGTATTCATACACAGATTATCTCGATGATGACGGGAAAGGCTCCTCCCCCATACCCATATCAGTCGACCTCACTATCAGGGACTCCCATATAATCGCTGATTTCAGCCGTAGCGGTGATCAGGTTGACACACCGCTCAACACTGTCAGATCAGTCGTTGTGTCTGCCACAGCTTATGTATTTCAGTGCCTGGTAGGTGAAGGACACCCCATTAATAAAGGTTCATACCGCCCCTTGCAGATTAAAACGTGTCCAGGATCAATTGTTGATGCAAAAAATCCTGCTCCTGTAGCTGCCGGCAATGTAGAAACCTCCCAGAGAATTGTTGATGTACTGCTTGGGGCTCTGGCTGAAGCTATTCCGGAATCAATCCCTGCTGCCAGCTGCGGCAGTATGAATAACATCACAATTGGCAATGACAGGAGTTGCTCAAATCAGGGATTTTCCTACTATGAAACCATTGGCGGCGGCATGGGTGGCCGTCCCACAATGGCTGGTCTCAGCGGTATCCACACCCACATGACCAATACCATGAATACGCCAATTGAGGCCCTGGAGCATGCCTATCCTCTTCGTATCGAACAGTATTCCTTACGACATGGATCAGGCGGATCAGGGTTACACAGAGGCGGGGATGGGATTATCAGGTCCTATCGTTTCCTGGAAAAGGCGCAGGTATCTCTTCTCTCAGAGAGGCGAAAACTGACGCCATACGGCCTGGCAGGCGGACAAAACGGGTTTGCTGGAAAAAACATCCTCATTCGCAAAAAAAAGAAAAGAGAATTAAGTGGTAAAATGGTGTTTGAAGCCCAAAAAGATGACCTGCTGATCATCAAGACCCCAGGTGGTGGTGGATGGGGGCGGACCACCTGAAAGGATAGCCCGCCACGATCATGACATTAAGATTTATTGATATCAGACAATCTCCTAAGCAATAGCACATTCATTTTTTTGCTTTAAGATGGTCTGCATTTCCTGCTTAGTGAGAACGGTATTCTCTGCTTTGAGCATATAGACGACACAGTCCTTACAAATATTAAAGGCTTTCCTGTAGTCATCTATCTCGCGGGCTATTTCCCAGCAGTTTTCATCGGGACGTTTTCTTGCCGGGCAATCCTCGGTCCCCTCACATTTCATGATTTCCCAGCAGGGCCAGTCGCTCTTTGGTACCATTCACAATCCCCCTTGCTAAAAGTAATAACCAAATTTCAGCTTCTTGTAATTTACCTACCCATAAATATTCAAAAAATCGGCGAAGGTAGCAACAAACCATTAAACGAGAAAACTGTCAAGTGATTGTATAAGGCTGTCCCGCCCCATCCCTGTTTTCGCTGAAAACAGGAGTCTTTCAGGAGATGATACCCCGAAGCCGGCATCAAGGATGGCACCATTCTTACTGCGCTGGTTTGCAGAAATTTTATCAGCTTTGGTATAGACAAGTAAAAACGGCACACCATTACTCCGAAGCCAATCCACCAACTGCAAATCAACAATCTTCATGGCATGACGCAGATCAACTATGACGATAACACATTTCAAATTTTCTCTTGATTCCAGGTATCCGGTTATCAGGATCTGCCAGGAAGCCTGTACTTTTTTCGAAACTTTGGCATATCCATACCCGGGAAGATCTACAAGATAGATGCTATTAGCCAGCAGAAAAAAATTGAGGCTTTGGGTCTTTCCCGGCTTAGCACTCGTCTTGACCAGATTCTTGCGCTTAATGAGCCGGTTTATAAGACTTGACTTGCCGACATTCGAACGTCCGGCAAATGCTATCTCCGGCATATCCGGGGCTGGAAGCTGCTGGAGATCAAACACGCTTGTCAGAAAGCTGACATCGGCAAATTTTTGCTTTGCAATGATTGACACGGGGATCAATTACCTTGTGATATCCAAAAGCCGAACAGGGTCATCTGAATTTTTCAAATGACCTTGTTCAAGCCATATTCGATTATACCTTCAGCTCCACTTTTAATAAGCTTTGGTATCAACTCGCGAACCTGATGTTCGGAAATAACCGTCTCAACAGAATACCAGTCAGCATTATAAAGATTGGCAATGGTCGGGGCATTCATGCTCGGCAAAATAGAGATAATATCATCCAGCCTATTGGCAGGGATATTCATTTTCAGTCCGACTATCTTGTCAGCCCTGAGTGCTCCCTGCAGCAGCAGAACAATATTTTTAATTTTTTCCCTTTTCCATGGCTCCTCCCAGGCGCTCTTATTGGCTATGAACTGGGTATTGGAAGTCATCATTTCATAGATGATGCGCAAGCCGTGCGCCCGGATAGTACTTTCCGTCTCAGTCACTTCAACAATGGCATCAGCCAAACCTGAAACAACCTTTGCCTCTGTTGCCCCCCAGGAAAACTCGATTTCGACATTGATATTTTTTTCATCAAAAAATTTTCGGGTATACTCAATAAGTTCGGTGGCTATTTT
>JAUXHH010000140.1 GCA_030621655.1 Desulfobacterales bacterium | reverse complement strand
TGACACCTCCATGACAACATCAGTAATTCCCTGGTCTGCCATTTTACGGAGCAAAGCAAACAGGGTAGGGGATTCCGGTGTAGTAAATGGGGCCTCCATTTCAATACAGGTGTCCTTCCTGTCACTATACCGATAATTAACTGTGCCAATAACTCCGGGCCTTTTCCCACACGCTTTTAAAAGGGCCTCAACCAGAAAAGATGTGGTTGTCTTGCCGTTTGTCCCGGTAATGCCGATCACGGTGAGTTGGCGGTCCGGGTGGTCGTAAAATGTAGCTGCAATATGACCCAGGGCAATTTTGGTGTCTTCAACTTCAACGAGCGGAATTTGCGGCCCGATTTTTGCTTCTGTTGCAAAGTCCTGCCAACCGTTATTTACCAGTAGAGCAGAACAACCGGCGGCAACAGCCTGGTTCAAATAGTTGTGGCCATCAACAGATAAACCCTGAATTGCTGCGAAAAGGTTTCCAGGTTGTACTTTTCTTGAATCTGAAGAAAGCCCGGTAATTTCAGTTTTCTCTATATTCCCGGTAATTTTACAATCCACTCCTTCAAGCAAATTCTTTAGTTGTTTTGTATCAGTAGTTAAATCCGACATTAGTTATTCCAAAGAAACTGGCCGTTTTCTCCTGTAAGAGGTCGTTCATATCTCCTGCTGCATTTCAAGAATACATTCATCAACATTGATCAGTTCGGTCCCTGCAGGTGGACGTTGAGATACTATCCTGCCACTCCCCACAAGTTTTATATTTAGATTGAGATGCTGAAGAACCTGCAGCCCAGCCCGCAAACTTTTTCCAGTGACATCAGGCATGCTTTTGTAGAGGTTGTTTGACAGTGCTGCCGGATCAATTTTTTCAAGTGCTTGGGAATTTGAATTTTTTGCAAACATTGTCCCTTCATTGTCCCAGAAATCGGGAGAAGGGTTCGGGGGTGGCATGGCAGCCACATGAAGCATTTTCCGGATCATATCCTTATCCGGACTAAGGATTGAAAGCTTATTCCCAAAAGCTTCCAATGCATTAGGGTAAGTTCCATCGCAGTTGTCCGGGTAGGAAAGGACAGCTATCATGGTCAGTTTCGGATCTTCTCCTGGTATAGCCCCGAGCATAACACTCTGGGCCAGATAAGGAATCTGCTCCTCCGGTTCATTTCTTTTTTGAGCTGATCTTTGATACGCAGTATTCTTTACGGTTGTTGTAAATCTATGGCCCTCAAAAAACATTGGTGTATCAGCCGTTCTGGTCCTTCTGCTTAGCTTCAGCCATTTTGCTGCAAGGAAGTCTGTTAAGTCTTTGGTTGTGTCAGGATTGAGAACAATTCTTTGCTCCGACGCTTCTAAAGTTGTTTCAAATGAAGTGGTGCTGTCTTTTTGATAGGCCTTGTGAAGCAGATGCGGAGTGACAAGCCGGCCTCCATTTACCAAGGCGGTAAAGCCATTTAAAAGTCTCAGAGCAGAGGAGTTGAAAGATGGGTTATTAAGAACAAGGGGGGTTGAGACGGGCGTTTCGCTCTTCAGTGGTAAATCTGTCAGGGGTTTTTGACTGAAGCCCAATAATTGCGCAAACTGAACAAGGTAGACTGGATCGACATAATCTATCCGAGGAGCAACGGTGAATTTTCTTCTTTTTTGTTTTTCCGGCACGATGATTTTTACGGAGTTTATTTCATCTGAACTCTCTATTGAATCAGACTTTTTCTCGTTTTTGAAATTGAATGCCGCAGCCTGTTGGAAAATAAGGCCCAGTTCCCCTGGATAGACCGGTTCTGTCAGGGCATGATTCTTGAGGGCTGAGCTGGAGAATTCCCAATAGCGATTAGGATTGAAAGAAGGAAAACTTGCCAGGGCAAGAACTGCACCTGTATTGGCGTTCATTAGTATAGCCGTTCCACTGGAGGCCCCGGTAATTTTCATCCTTTTGTCAAGAAAACGTTCAATCTTCGACTGGATCATCAGGTCAAGATTCAACACCAGATGCGTGCTGGACTCTCCAAACTCTGTTTCAGGGACAAAGTTGAGCGTTTTAAGTTCCGCGTTACTTATTTGATCTCCCCGCAATATCGTATTATATTGGAATTCAATACCGTCAAGCCCCTGGCCGTTTTCGACAAATCCCACTGCATGTGCTGCCTTTTGGGAATTTGGGTAAAAGCGTTTTGTCTCGACAACCTGAGCAATGCCTTTGATATTACGCTGCTTTACAGTATCCGCTGTTTTCTGATCAATTCCTTTGGCAACCCAGATAAATCCACGTTCGCTTTTTAATTTCGGCAAGAGCTCGCTTTTTTTTAATCCAAGGATTTCAGCCAGTTGCCCTGCAGAAAAATCAGGATCTTCCATTTCCAGGGGGCGGGCACAAATTGCATAGGTTTTATATGTGGTTGCAAGGGGCCTGAAGTTCCGATCATAGATATCTCCCCTGATAGAGGAGGAGAGAGTGGAAGCTATGACTTCTCCGGGATTGCTTTGTGTAAGCCAACTCAGCATTTCGTTGAGGGTAGAAAATTTATCTTTATGAAACAATAAGGCCCCAGATCCCAGAAAAAGGACAAGGGCCAGAAGGAGAAGGCGAACTTTCCTTCTTTTTTCCGCCATCAATTTCCGTCTTTTCCTAATGTGTATTTTAGCGTGCTCAGTCATGCAGCATTAATATCTCCGGTACGTTGATGCAGTGATCTTATTTGATGAATTATGTCCTTCTGTCCCGTACCTGCAACCATAATGAGTTCAACAAGCTTCAAGGAATCGGCATCCAGATCATCAAGGAAAGATACTTTGGGCACGACCTTGTCCTTATCAACATTTAACTGCTCAATTAAAATGTCATTCACTTTCTCGTCTGCCGACATGTTTAATTCTCCTTTAACTATTTGTTATCTCGTTAGTGTTCTAAGTTCAGTTATGGATACCGAAGTTGGCTTTTCGTAGGAGAATACAGCCCTATTTTCAGAGCAGCTTTATCCATTTGTTCCTGGGTCAGCATCAAATCACGTTTGACAACCAGTAACCTGTTTTCATGCGTCAACTCACGATTGGTTATTCTGTCTCTGCCAATTTGATCCAGGGCTAGCTGAACCTGCCAGCCGTACCAGATAGTAGAGGTGATGCCAATGACGACCGTCACAAGAAGCATGGCCCCGAGTGTTTTCCACATGAGATTGGTTACAGAAAAGAGATCGCTGGACCGAGGTGCCTTCTTTTTTTTGTTCCTGCAATTTTTTACGATATAGCTGCCAGAATAATCCTTGACAATTTCCATTTTCTTCCCCCTTATCAACCTTTCATAAAAGCAGCCCGAAGCTTTGCGCTTCTTGCCCGAGGGTTCATTTTGATCTCCTCGTTACTCGGCGTCACAGGCTTTTTGGTTAAAACATGCAGTAATGGATTATCTTTGAATTTCCACTTGACCAACCGATCCTCCAGTGAATGAAATGTAATGATGCAGATCCTGCCTCCCGGTTTAAGAATCTCCGTGATGAAGTTCAGTACTGTTGTCAGATTGTCCAGTTCTTTATTGACCGCAATTCGTAGAGCTTGAAATACCTTTGTGGCTACATGAATCTTCCGAGGATGGAATTTTCTGGGAATAGCACCGGCAATAATATGAGCAAGATGCGAGGTTGTTTTAATGCGCTCTTTTCCCCTTTCTGCAACTATATGTGATGCGATGCGACGGGCCTGTCTTTCTTCGCCAAAGTAATAAAAAATATCTGCTAAATCATCTTTGCTGAAGTTGTTAATTATTTCTTCTGCAGAGGGATGCCGGCGTCTGTCCATCCGCATGTCAAGGGGGCCGTCTGCCTGGAAACTGAAGCCTCTTGTTGCATTGTCAAACTGAAGTGAGGAAACGCCGAGATCCAAAAGCAGCCCATCCACTCTATGAATACCCATTTCATTTAATCCGTCCATAATTTCAGAGTAGCTTCTATGTTGTGCTGAATAACGCCGGCCAAACGGTGTAAGTCTTTTTGTGGCCAGTTCCAAAGCGTTGTCATCCCACTCAAAGCCAATGACTCGGCCGGAGGGAGTGCAGGATTGTAGAATCTTTTCAGTATGTCCCCCAAGGCCAAGGGTGCCGTCAACATATATACCGCCATCAACCGGGGCCAGAAGATGAACTGCTTCATCGAGAAGAACGGGGGTGTGGATTGGTGGGGAAGTTTCGCTACCAGAGGAATTAGCCGTGGGGGAGCGAGGCTTTTTCTTAGAAAAGTTATTCCCCGCATGAGTCACGGTATCCCCTATGCCTAAAGTATGCCCAAGGCGGACAGGCTCTGCTCAAAATCGCTGAATTTGTCTCTGGTCTGTTTCCTTTCTTCTTCCCAGGCAGTTTTATCCCAAATTTCGAAGTGATCGAGCATGCCGTTCAGCACCACATCTTTTTTCAAGCCAAAATCCGTCCGTAAGGTTGGCGGCAGGAGGATTCTGCCCTGTTTGTCCAGGGTACAGTCAGCAACGCCGGAAATAACATAGCGTCTGAAAGAATCCATCCCGGGTTGTTTTTTTCCCTGAACAAGCAGGGTAGTTTCGATCTGTTCCCATACCTTTGCAGGAAAGGCCTTCAGGCACTTATGCCAGTTGGTGACCATTAATTGTTCCTGGTAATGGCCCTGAAGCACATCCCGAAACCTGCTCGGAATATTAAGCCTCCCTTTGCTGTCCAGCGTATGCTCAGAACGACTACGAAATCTGCTTGTCGATGACTTGTTGCTGTTTGTTTTGGGCATGAGCCCACCCCTTTGTTCCCTTTTGTACCACTTTGCACCACTGAAGGTATCTTTTATAAGATAATTCGGCCATGTGTCAAGTAAAAGTTGTTTTAAAATGAACTGGTTGTCCGGAGGGTGACTCAGCATTATATCTGAAAACAGGACAATTGTACATTATGTTGTATGGTGCGTTTTGCTGCACCACAACATATTGTGCTTTGTCATATCGGGAGCAAATAAGTTTTTTTGTGCAGAATCAGGGAGAGAAAAAGGTGCTTTTGGACAGAAATAGATAAGGATTGAGTGGGATCTACCATTCGACTTTAAAAATATTGCTTAAGGAGTCAATTTTTGAAAGTCTAATCAGGACAGTATCACCGGCAGAAACTTTAAAAGCCGGGTTGAGCGGCAGATCTGCATCAAGCATAAATTCTTCCAGAA
>JAUXHH010000135.1 GCA_030621655.1 Desulfobacterales bacterium | reverse complement strand
AGGCAAACCTGATAAAATTCAGCATTGGAGGTGACGTGCTTTTTATTTCCAGTCTTTTCATACTCGGTGGTGAATTCTGGGATAAGCTGCAGGCACTTTTTATGTATGATGCCAAGGTGCAGTTGCAGTGACAAGAGATGGATTCAAGAGCAAATCAGATATAAATATGTTGTATCCTATACGGTAAAGTTCACGCACCTGGAGGTAGATCATGGAAAAAATATTTATGCGAACCATAGTGACTTTGGCCCTGTTAATTCCAACGCTGGCATTTGCCACCCCGGGAATAATGAAGCAATTCATCGCTATGTATCCTGAAATCACGGACAGCCAGTTGGCAAGCTGCAGGACCTGTCATATGCCGGCAGAAAAAGACTTCCTGAACAGTTATGGCATAGCATTGCGGGAAAACCTTCTTGATTTCAGTGCTGTTGAAGCTCAGGATGTTGATGGCGACGGAGCCAGCAATATTGAAGAGATCCAGGCATTGCAGCTTCCCGGTTCGCAGGCGCAGCAGGATGAGGTTTTTGTCTTTACCAACCGTATCGGCGCTATAACCTTCAACCATGAAAAGCATTCACTTGCCAAAGAGTACCAGTCCGAGGGCGTTTGCTCCAACTGCCATAGCGATGATACGTTTCCCAGAAAATTTGATGACAACGTCTACTGGCAAAAAATAGCGCATCCGCTGTGCAAAGGCTGTCACAAGAAATCGGATAGCACCAATGCTCCGAAAAGATGCTTTGAATGCCATGACAAGACTGCCAAGGCTTCAAACCAATAACCCGGTTTTGTCAAAACTTTATTTATAAAGTTGAGAAAGCCCGGGCTAACAAGGAGGTTATTATGAAGCGAATGGTATTTCTTATTGTAATGATGTTGTTTTCCAGTGCCGGTGTGCTTGCTGCCAGTGAGGACGCTCACTGGGACTACGATGGTCAGGAGGGGCCTGAACACTGGGGGACGTTAGCGGAAAAGTTCGACATGTGTATCAAGGGCGAAAACCAGTCGCCTATTGATCTGGTGGCAGACCTTGATGCCGACCTGCCTGAATTAGTATTCGAATATAACAACCCCGGCAGCCTGGTTGAGGAGAACACAGGTCACGCAATTCAGGAGAATGTGAAACCAGGCAACTATGTGATCTTCATGGGTAAGAGGTTCGAGCTCAAGCAGTTTCACTTTCATAGCCCCAGTGAGCATACAGTCAACGGAAAAACCTTCCCGATGGAGGTGCATCTCGTGCATCAAAATGACGAAAGCGATTACTTCGTAGTAGGCTTACTGTTCAAGGCTGGCAGCCACAATAAAATTATGGATCAGTTGCCATCGTTCAAAAAAAGCCGTGGAGAGGATCCCCTTAGTAATCCAATTGATTACAATGACCTCATCACCGAAAGTAACGATTACTTTCTTTACAACGGTTCACTGACCACGCCGCCTTGCACCGAAGGAGTGCGGTGGATTGTTTTGAAACAGCCGATTATCGCCTCTTCCGAGCAGATCCAGCACTACCACGACCTGTTGGGCTTCGATAACAATCGCCCGATTCAGCCGCATAACTCACGGATCATATTGGAATAGTTGATTCCGGAGACGGGCCGGCATTGAGCCCATCATCGGCCACCTGAAATCAGATTACAGAATGATGCGCAATTATCTTAAGGGAAGTGTGAGTGACAGCATGAATTTGATGCTGGCCGCAGCCGCATTTAACTTCACGAAGTGGATGAGGGAGGCACAAGATTTTTTTATGGCAATCTTGATTACCATTATTATAGCAAACAAAAAACAGGAACAGGCTTCTTGGACCAAAAAGCCTATTCTTCAGGTTTGACTGACTACCTTAACTTGACCAATGAATCGTTTTGATAAGTTTTTATAAATGGACCGATCTATTTAAATTCTCTATGACAACCCTTCATGCGATACTGAAGATCCCGTATCTCATGATGCATCACTTCAAACTGCTGCCCTTCTATGGCACGGACAAAATTCTCCAGATGATCCATAAATTCATCCATGGCGTCTTTCCATTCCGAATCTGCCTTTTCTGCGAAAATCTTTGAGGTTTCCACAAAGTCATCAACATATCTGCTTTCAGGAAATTTCCCGGCTGCAGCTGATTTTGTAATTTCCTTAAAAGATACTCCCATTCTTTTTTTAACCGACTTCATTGAGTCATGCCAACCGACAATCTGATCTCTGTCCTGTTCAGTATAATCTGCAAGTGTTGACCAGCGACAGTTAATCTTCAGTTCAATCCGCCCTTTTTTCTCTTTAAGCTGTATTTTTGTCCAGAATTCTTCAGGGACAGTCCAATCACCCTTTGCAGAGGATATTTTTCCGGCACGCAATTTCTCAGCTAAGGTTTCCAGATACTCAGCAAAGTCGTTTCTGTTGAATTCTTTCTCAATCTTATCAACCATATACCTGTACCTCAGAATCACTTACACTTAATCGTCTGTTTAATTTTATATAAGCTATTAAATGATTTGCAGAAAAGCAAATATTTGAAGAAAGGAGGATATTGTGTTTTTTAATCTAAAAGCTTTCTCATTTTTCGCAACAGAGAATTCGGGGCAAAAGGTTTCTGAATAAAGCCCTCAAACCGTTGTTCCGAGTCATTATGAGCCATTGAAGGGCAAATATAACCGGACATGAACAGGACATTCACACCAGGACAGTTAATCAGTAACTGCTTTGCCAGGTCCTGTCCCTTAATCCCAGGGAGTATGACATCGGTTAAGAGTAAATCGATTTTTTCCTCTTGGGAGGCCGCCAATTCAAGTGCCTCCTCGCCGCTGGCTGCAGAGAGGACCTTATATCCCAAAGGGGTCAGTACTCTTTCAACAAGTTCAATCATGATTGGATCATCATCAACAGCAAGAACAGTCTCTGAGCCACTTAAACGCATAGAATATCTATCCCTTCTTATTGAGCCAATCTTTAATACTTATAAAAGAGAACAACTTGTGAAAGTTTTCAGGGCATCCTGAATACAGCGCAAATCAAGGATTAATTATTATGGTTAGCACACCCTATGCAAAGGAGCAATAAAATATTGAGGTGGGGTAGAACAATTTCCCCTGAATTATTAATTGAAATTCTAATGCTTAACTATTGGGAAATGATGCGCAGTAATATAATACGTTGAATCAAGCAAAGATGCCGGTGCCGCTAATGAATTACAGTCATCAGCAATGCTCAAGCAGTCAGTTAGGATTATGCAGGCCTGAATACGAGACTTTCATGCGGAATAGGCTCCTAAGCAAATAGGATTTTGAGAGTATCGGGAATCAACCGTAGCTATGGAGTCCTGAAAGAATGAAGTTGACACCATAATAGGTAAAGATTACCGCCAGAAAACCAATTATTGAAATCCAGGCGATTCGCTTGCCGCCCCAACCCCTTGTAAAGCGGGCGTGAAGTGCGGATGCATAAATAAACCAGGTAATCAGGGACCAGGTTTCTTTCGGATCCCAACTCCAGTATGTTCCCCAGGCAGAGTTAGCCCAGACAGCCCCGCTGATGATACCAGCGCTGAGCCAGATAAAACCGAAAAGTATAATTTTATGGGTAATGTCATCAATCACCTTTAAAGATGGCAGAGTCGAAAGCAGACTATCCGGAGAGTCACCCTTATCGTTTAATTTGACCAGATACATAATCCCGGTACCGCAGGCCACTGCAAAGGCAGCATATCCTATAAAACAAGTAAAAACGTGGGCTATCAGCCAGTTGCTCTGCAGAGCCGGCACCAGCGGTGTAATAGCGGAACTGAACTCCGGGGACAGAGATGCGTAGGCCATGCTGGCAAAGGCAAAAGGAACGGCGAATGCGCCAATGACCTTGTTTTTATATATGAACTCCACAACAAGGTAGAGAATAATTATGGACCAGGCAAAAAACACCAGGGATTCGTACATGTTTGACAGCGGCGCATGGCCCATCCCCGGCCCCATTTGGTAGGATTCAAGCCAACGCATACCTATACCGGCTGTATGGATCAAAAAACCTATAATGGTGACCACAGTGGCGAGCAATCCAATCTTTTTAACCCTGAAAATAAACATGATCATGTAGATCAGGGAAGAAAAAAGGTAAATAAATGTGGTTATACCGAGTAGTTTTGAACTATCCATGACTATTCCTTGCTTAACTGTAAAGTTTCATTATCCTCGAGTTTCTCGACCAGTGTGTTAAACATATTTTCAAACCCCACCTTATTTTTGTTGCTGGACCCGGCAACAAGAATTCTGGTCTTGTCTTCCTCTTCATAAATATATACCCAAAGCCTCTTATGTGAAAGGAAGAACGCTATTATCAACCCCAAAAGCATCATTGTGCAGCCAATATACACCGGCCAGACACCTGGATCTTTTGCTACCTGCAATCCTGTGGCAAAAAGCTGTTCTGATTTAAAATCATAGGGTGCATCAAGTCTTTCAACTGAAACTACAGTTTCTCCATCAAGCCAGAAAACAGACGGTTCACCCTTGCCGTCAGAAAACCAGATTTTGAGCCGATATCTACCCCACCGGTCCGGCTGCTGCATGTTGACAATACCAACACTTATTCCGGCTTCCCGCCATTTGAGTTCAACTCCGGGCTTTGCTAATAAAGTTTTCCGCGCACCGGTTTTCTGGTTCTGGATAGTAATCCAAAACTCATCATAGGCCTGATAACTGGCCTGGTAGAAGGTATAGCCTTTGTAGTTAAGGGGGTCATTGACCACGATGGATTTTTGGAGCACCTCCTGCCCGTTTTCAAGAACTGTAAGTTCAGAACGGAATTCCTTTGGAGCACCGGTGTCATAGTAGGTGAGTGTAAAATTATCGCACCGCACATCAAAACCAAGGGGAACTCTCTCAGAGGAACCAAATTCATAGAAAAAAGGAACCTGGGCTTTTTCCCGAAGCATAACGGAACCCTTAGAACCGAAAAGAGTACCGATAATAGCCCCGGCAAAAATAACGAGAATACTCAAGTGGACAATATAAACGCCAAACCTGACCCAGGGCGTTTTCTGGGCAAAGAAAAGCGTTCCGCCTTCACGTTCGCCCTGACCCGGTTTCCAGCCGGCATCCTTTAACGTCTGCTCAACCTGTGAAACCACTTCCTGTTTCGGCTGTTTAGTCCCGAAACGAATCCTGGGTGTCATCTTTTCAAGCCGGTTGACCTTGGTAGCCAGGTTATCCATGGTTAC
>JAUXHH010000035.1 GCA_030621655.1 Desulfobacterales bacterium | reverse complement strand
TCTTTCGATCAATGATGTTTTCTGGCGTCGTGATGTATCAGTGACAACATCATATGCAGCAAGCCCCGGTGATTGTGCAGAGGCATTGGAAATCATCAGGTCCAAGCGTGTAAGGATTGATGATATGATCACACACCGGCTCGGACTGGCTGACACAGGAGAAGGATTCCGTCTGGTTGCAGAGGGGGCCGGCTCACTTAAGGTGATTATTAAACCACAGGAGTAAGTTTACGAATATCCTGTTTTCATCACGGATTCAAAAAGAATATTTAAAAGAAAGATTGAAAGGAGATACATTATGCCTGAAGCGGATAAAGAGGGAAAAGATTTCAGCCTGGATAAAAGTACTAAAACGGAAGGTTTTTTTCTCAAGGGTTCCAATTCCCTTGATTGGGGTATGAAAAACCGGCTGTCCCGTATTTTTAACCCTGAGACAGGGAGGACCGTGATGCTTGCCATTGATCACGGATATTTTCAAGGCCCGACCGCCGGCTTGGAGAGGATCGATCTGAGCATCCTGCCGATTGCCCCGTATGCAGATACGCTGATGCTGACCCGGGGAATCCTGCGCTCGGTCGTGCCGCCTTCCTATACCAGACCCATTGTGCTCAGAGCCAGTGGTGGCCCAAGTATCCTGAAGGAGCTGTCCAATGAGCAGATTGCCGTTGATATGGAGGACGCTCTCCGTCTCAATGCCGCAGCATTGGCGGTCCAGGTATTTATCGGCGGTGAGTATGAAACTCAGTCAGTGCATAATATGACCAGGCTGGTTGATATGGGTATGCGGTATGGTATGCCGATATTAGCAGTGACTGCGGTAGGTACTGAGATGAAAAGGTCTTCCCGCTACTTCAGGCTGGCTTGCAGGATATGCGCAGAACTTGGGGCTCAATATGTGAAGACATACTATATCCCGAAGGGTTTTGAGTCTGTTACCGCAAGTTGCCCGGTGCCTATTGTCATGGCCGGCGGTAAAAAAATGCCGGAAATTGATGCTTTGACCATGGCATATAATGCAGTGCAGGAGGGTGCCGCTGGA
This sequence comes from Desulfobacterales bacterium, assembly GCA_030621655.1. Lineage (GTDB taxonomy): Bacteria > Desulfobacterota > Desulfobulbia > Desulfobulbales > BM004 > BM004. The sequence goes on along the minus strand of JAUXHH010000035.1, from coordinate 10,534 downwards.
GTGGATATGGGAAGAAATATTTTTCAGGCGGAGTCTCCGGCTGCAATGATCCAGGCCGTAGGTGCAACAGTGCATAAAAACCTGCCGCCTGCGCAGGCGCACGAGATGTATCTTGACTTAAAAAACAAGAAGTAATTTGAAGCAGAGAAAAATAAAAGGCGGGTTCCATGGGGTAGCCGCCTTTTATTGATAATTTTTTGCTGAGCCTGTTTTTTATTAGACCAGTGGCAAAACCCTCCTACTTGATAAGCTTTGTGAACTTGGAGCCTTCCAGCGACAGGTTGACCATGAGGCCTTTAAGCCCGAAAACAAAACCGACAATCGGATGTCGCAGATTATCCGTATCCACAGAGGACCCTGCTCCCTGATCAATGAGCGCCACGGAACCATCAACCCCTGCACGCCAGCCAAGGCTGTCGCGAAATTTCGTCAGGGCAGTTTCTTCCATGAAGATAATAATAATATTCTTTGACTGGGCACCAATCTGGAATCCGAAGGAAGCGGCTACTGTATTGTAGTAGTCTACGGTCTTGCCGCCAACGATCAGGGCACCTTCCCCATACTCCCCTCCCAGGCCAAAGCCGACCCGAATGACATTGGGAATGACAAGTACCCCTTTTGCATTTGCAAGGAATTCACTGGCACCTTTGACGTCATTTTTAAAGCGGTCCAGGGCAACTTCAACGCTGACATCTATCTCCTTGGCAGTTGCCGCCTGGGCAACATGCGAAAAGGTCGGTGCAATCAGTAAGGCAATAATAAATACTGTTACAAATGAGCTGAGAATACGCTTGCTGGTAAATAAAGTGGTAATTTGCATGTGTTTGTCTCCATTCAAAATAGAATTCAATTTCAATAAAACTGTTAAGGTTTTTTAATATGCTTCGAAGACCCTTTCAAGAGTTATTTTTTTGATGTTTAAGCAGAAGACAGGCCAACTGTCTCTGTGCGGTCGTGTTTTCTGCTGCATCCGGGTAAGTAAAAATCTGTGCTATGGCATACGTGTCCAGGCGCTGCATCGGAAATGACAGAGGCCTGGATGGATAAAACTGATTAAGAATATTCAGGAAAAAAAGAGAGCAGTGATTTTTCATTGGGCTCTGCAATGCCACGTTCAGTGATGATACCGGTTACCAGGCGTGCCGGCGTGACGTCAAATCCATAATTGACAGCAGGGGTTTCAGGAAGTCCACAGAGGACAGTTGTCAGCGCTTGGTCTTTAGTGCTCAGTCCGGAAATAAATTTAACCTCATCGCCTGAACGCTTTTCTATGGGGATTTCCTGCAGGCCGTCGCATAAGTCCCAGTCAATTGTTGAGGATGGCAAGGCTACATAGAACGGCACATTGTTATCTTTGGCAGCGAGGGCCTTAAGATAGGTGCCTATCTTATTGGCCACGTCACCTGTACGGGTCGTACGGTCCGAGCCAACGATAACCAGATCGACCTGGCCATGCTGCATGAGATGTCCGCCAGTGTTGTCAACAATGAGAGTATGATCAATGTTTTCCTGAAATAGTTCCCAGGCAGTCAACTTGGCTCCCTGGTTCCACGGCCTGGTTTCATCTACCCAGACATGAAGGGGAATACCTTCCTGGTGGGCGGCATAAATGGGAGCCGTGGCTGAACCATAGTCTACAAATGCCAGCCAGCCTGCATTACAGTGGGTAAGGATATTGACAGGTTCGCCATTTTTCCGCTTGCTTATTTCCCTGATGATCCCCAGGCCGTGCTCACCTATCCTGCGACAATATTCAGCATCTTCGTCAGCTATGAGGCAGGCGGTCTCATAGGCTTTCTTTAGTCTTTCTGCAGCGTCAGCAATTCCCAGTATGGCTGCGAGCTGTCTTCTCACAGCCCACGACAGGTTTTTTGCCGTTGGCCTGGTATCAATAAGTTTCCGGGCAGCTTCTTTAAGAAAGCTTTCGCCTTTCTCCTGCGGCGTATGCAATGCTGCGCAATACATACCAAAGGCAGCAGTGGCTCCGATAAGCCCGGCGCCTCTTACATGCATGTCCCGTATTGCAGAAACAAAGTCATCAAGTCCTGCAAGTTCTTCTACAACAAAATTATGCGGTAGAAATCGCTGGTCAATGATCTCTATGATTTGCGGATTGTCTTGTTTGGGCCAGATAGTCCGGTAATGTTTGCCGTTTACGTTCATAGTAGTCAGTTAGTTAAATCAATTCTTATGCAGGGGAAGTTATCCCGAAAAATTCTGGTTAGAAATATGTTGTCAGTAAATAATAAGATATGAGACCCATACCGAGAGTGCCGTATGCCAGCAGTCAGGGTATACAGTCGTCCTTCATTTTTTTTACCAGAAAGGCAAGGGTCAGTCCGGCAATGATGAAGGACAGTATGATGTAAAGAATATCTTTCATAATAAGGTCCAGCTTCAGGGAATAAAATAATACTATTTGAGCCGGGATGCAAAGAAGGGGGTAAATTTTTCGGCAGCAATGGGCCTGCTGAAGAGAAAACCCTGGACATGGTCACATCCCTGCCGGCGCAGCATTTCAAGCTGCTCATTTGTTTCAACACCTTCTGCGGTCACCTTCAGGTTCATGCTGTGGGCCAGCAGGATGACAGAAGCGGCAATGGCGGCATCTGTGGAATCAGACGTTATATTGAAAACAAAGGAGCGATCAATTTTCAGGTTGTCTATGGGGAAAAGTTTCAAGTAGTTCAAGGATGAATAGCCGGTGCCAAAATCATCTATGGACAGGCTGATGCCCATCTTGTGCAGTTGGTTGAGCTTCGTTATCGTAGACTCTACATTCTTCATAATAATCGATTCGGTGATCTCAATGCAGAAATATTAAGGATATTCATGTCAAAGATCGGCTTGGTGATATAATCCCAAGCCCCTGTTTTCAAGGCTGCTATTGCATCTTTAATTGTTCCTTGACCAGAGACGATAATAACCGGAGTATCAGGGGAATCCTTGTTGATGCAGCTTAATATTTCAAGCCCGTCCATGCCGGAAAGACGAAGATCAAGAAGGACAAGGTCCGGATTTTCCCTGGCAAAAAGATTGAGGCCGACCGTGCCGTCTTCCGCCTTAAGGACGACAAAACCCTTGTTAGAAAGATAGTCGGCAATCACCCCACAAATCGCGGGGTCGTCATCAATGATAAGTATTTTAGAGGAAGGTTCGTTATGTTGTTGAGAAGATTTTCCCATGATTTCTATGGACAATCGCGTATGCCTCCGGTAGAGTTGTAACTGTATGATTTTAATGCTAAAGAAATGGACAACCCAGAGCCGGAAAAGTATTTTAAGCGTAAATATTTATCATATCCATACAGTGAAAACAAGTAATTAGCGAGATGGTGTAGTTTAATGGTCCACTCTGAAAGGAAAGGAAAAAATCCGGTGCTGACAGTTGCGGGACAATGCCACCTTTCAGGCATATCAATTCCTTTTCTGCAGGCGCTGCAGGACAACCTAACCATTGACAACCCTAAATACAAGGATGCCAGGAAGTATGGGCGCTGGGTGGGTAAGCACTTCAAGCAGAAACTCTTTTTTTTCGAGTTGGATGAAGCGGGTATTCTCTTTCCCAGGGGGTTTGCCGCCCAGGCAGTTGCACTGTGTAAGAGATACATGGGAAAGGCCCCGGTTATTGAAGATTTTCGCCGCAGGCTGGCAGAGGTAGACTTCAGTTTTCAAGGTGAACTGCGATCATACCAGCAGAAGGCGTCACAGGATATTCTGCGTAGACATTTCGGCGTGCTTGTCGCGGCCACCGGATCCGGCAAAACTGTTATAGCCCTTGAAGTAATAGCAAGGCGTCGTCAGCCGACCCTCATCCTGGTTCACAGCAGAGAATTGATGTACCAGTGGGAAGAACGTGTCATGCAGTTTCTGGGGGTTCAGGCCGGGCTCATTGGTGACTCGAAGTTCGATATCCAGCCGCTGTCCATTGCAATTGTCAATACTGCCCGGAAAAGACTCGATGAGTTGACCCCATGCTTTGGGCATTTAATAGTTGATGAGTGCCACCGGGTTCCGGCAACGCTTTTTACCGAGGTAGTCAAAAGATTTGATTCCTATTTCATGCTCGGACTTTCAGCAACCGCCTACCGCAGGGAGGATGGTTTGACCCGTCTGATCTATCTCTTCATGGGAGAACGGGCCCACCAGGTTGACTCGAAAGAACTGACTGCAGTTGGAGCGGTCCTGAAACCGGAATTCATACAAAAAACAACCAGTTTCAAATATGTTTTTCGGGGGAATTATCAGGCCCTGATGAACTCCTTGACAAAAAACGAAGCGCGCAGTCAGCAGATTGCTGAGGATATTTATGCAGAGGCCATGAAAACAGAAGGCATAGTTCTTGTTGTCAGTGATCGTGTGGCTCATTGCCGGAAACTGGCGGACCTGCTTGCTGAAAAAGGTCTGCAGGCAAGTGTTCTGACCGGCAAACAGCCAATGGCCGAGCGCTCTGAAATAGTTGCTTCGGTTCATCGTGGCGAAATCAAAGTCCTTATTTCAACACTGCAGCTCGTGGGTGAGGGGTTCGATGCAGCAGGCCTTGCCACCCTGTTTCTCACCACCCCCATAAAGTTCACCGGCAGGCTCCAGCAGGTTATCGGCCGGATCCGCAGGCCGGCTTCCGGCAAACAACCAAGAGTAATAGATTACGTGGACGAGCATGTCGGGGTTCTGAGAAATTCTGCCAGAATCCGGCGCCAGGCTTATGGACAAATATGATCTTTAATCCGTCACGGAAATTGTTAAAATCGGTTGAGCCCCATGTTATTAAGTAATACTTTAGAAACAGCGTTAATTTATATACTGCACCTTTGGCTGACGGATTCAGGATGTTGGGTAGGCTGCATTACAGTATAGCTTGCAACTCCTTGATAATAATGGTATTTTAATTTGTCATAAAAGAGTGCCTGTTTGTCTGTGTGAAGGTTGCTGTGGTGTATTATAGTATTATGAGCAAAAACGAAACGCAGTTGTAATGGCTATTGCAGGATGATTTTGTTCAGAAGTAGTGCCTAAAACAAGGATCTCCGGGGGTAGAAATGAAAGATGAAAAGGCTGCCAAGGCCCTTATCAAAAAGCTGGATAAGCTGCTGCGCAGTAGAATGGCGCCAATTTATAAACGGTACGGGGTTTCCATGCAGGATGTACTCACGCCGCTCATGTGGAAGCCTCTGGTGTTAGTTATCGGCAATTACTCATCAGGCAAATCGACGTTTATCAATGAACTCCTTGATATGCCGGTGCAAAGAACCGGCCAGGCCCCGACAGATGATTGTTTTACCATTTTGACATGCCCGGCAGAGGGAGAGAGTGAAGAGGAGGTTCCCGGCGGAACAGTTGTCACTGATGAGCGCTTACCGTTTGCACCGCTCATGCCCTTTGGTGAAAAGCTTTTTGCGCACCTGCGTCTGAAAAAGGTGAAATCCCCGATTCTGGAGAACTTCGCTATTATCGATACGCCGGGCATGCTCGATTCAGTAACCGAAAAAGATCGGGGTTATGACTATCTTGGCGTTATAGGTGAACTGGCCAGGCTTGCTGATTTGATTATCCTGATGTTCGATCCGCACAAGGCTGGAACGATCATAGAGACCTACCAGGCTATCAGGAGCACGCTTCCCGGTTCAACAGGCGAGGACAGGGTGCTCTATGTCCTGAACAGGATAGACGAGTGTGATAATGTTCCCGACCTGGTACGATCCTACGGCACCCTGTGTTGGAACCTGTCACAGATGACGGGCCGTAAGGATATTCCCAGGCTATACCTGACCTTTGCAGCCAAGGAAGGAGACTCGCCCCCTCAAGGCGTCGAGTCATGGGTCAGTGAACGGGATGAATTGAAACGCGCTGTTGAGACCGCACCAACCATGCGCATCAATCATGTATTCCAGGAGGCTGAGCGGGGTGTTCGGGAACTGGATTTACAGGCTGAAGCCCTTGCTGCTTTTAAAGACGGCTTTGGGGTTCTGGCCCAGAAGGCTTTAAAAGTAGGCATGTTGATTTCGCTCCTGGTGTTTTTTTTCGGTGACCTGGCCCTTAAACTGGTTGCCGGAATGCCGCAAAAAACCTTGATAGGCTCCCTCTTCTCAGGTCAGTTTGATGACAGTGTCCTTGTTTTTCCATCTCTTGCCGCCCTGCTGCTTCTCGTTTTGACAGCAGTTGTCATCAATAGTTTTATCTTTCCCAAGTTTAAGAAGAAGGCCCTGGAGGACCTGGACAGTCTCATTCCCTTTGAAACCGCATATAAGCGCGATCTCTGGCGCCGTGTACGTGGCAGGGTTTTAAGCCGCATAGAGGAGGAAGGTTATAAACAGCTCTGGATCAGTCATTCCTGGTACCGGAAGCGTTTGAAGAAAGTCCTTGATAGAGATATCGGGCGTCTGAAGAGTAAGTGGTAGAAAAGAAGCGGTCAGCGGTCAGCTATCAGCTTTCAGCAAAAGATTAAGGGACAAAAAATAAAAAATAGCAGTTTCCTGTTGACAGTTGCTATTTGACTAAACAGCCTTTCGCTGACCGCTATTTTACAGGTATGGTTCTATGACCTTATGGAACCTCCTGGCCATGATTTCATATCCGGCTGCATTTGGATGGATGGCGTCGTGCATCAGGTCATTATGGCCCATGAGGCCCTTGAAGACATTTGGGATCAGAAGTGCCCCGGTCTCCTCAGCCAGCTTTTCATATTCATCTTCATAGCCCCGGTCCCAGAAAAGCACCTTGACTCCTCCAACAACAACCAGAGCCTCCCTGGCCTGGATGGCCTCAACAATTTCTCTCAGGTTTTTAAAGGCAATTTTTTTGTCCACGCCGTTTTTCATGTCGTTGCCGCCAAGCGTGACCAGGACGATACGGGGAGCTTTTGACAGAACATCCCTCTCCAGTCGTTGTAAGGCCCTGGCCGTCGTATCGCCTGGTATCCCGGCATTTATGACTGGTTTGCCTATCATTTCAGCCAACTGGGCCGGATAGCTCTTATTTGGTACTGCTCCGATACCGTATGTAAGGCTGTCTCCAAAGCAGATTATATTTTCACCATTTAAGACAACTGGTTCCCTGCCACCGCATGCTGTCAGCAGGAAGCAGCCCAAAAGAAGAAAAAGAGTATTGAGACAGAAAATTTTTCTTTTCATCAGTAAGTAACCACAAGAGCCAGCTGAAAGGCTACATCAGCAGCTGTAGAGGTGTTTATGTCTTCAGCAATGGAGATATCAAGATAGGCATCATCTGTAAAAGTCAGGCCAAGCCCCATAACCAGCTGTAAGGCAGGATCACCCATCTCTTTTATATCACTGTCATAAAGCGGGGTCTGCGCATCCACCTGCATCTTCAACTGGATAAAGCGCGAGGCCTGCCAGCCGATCCCGACCCTGCCGGCAAGGGCAAAGTTGTTTTGCGCGACAGATATTACACCGTCAATATCACCCAGATAAATTCCCGCCAATCCTCCATATAGGGAAATCCGGTATTTTTCCAGGCTGTATGGATCATTTATAGTCAGGCCGACAGAAAGATCGATTCCCCCACTTCCGGTAAGTTTGTCAAAATCGCCGGTGGGGAGTTTCAATTCTGTACTGAAAATGAGAGCCCTGTTATTCCATGGCTTGGTGTAAGCGCTGTTAATTCGAATGTCACCAATATCACCCCCGGATTCAGACATCGCAAATGAGGTTCCGGTAGGTGAAAGATAAGAGATCTGCAACCGGTCGCTGTGGTCTTTGGTTCTGCCGTTTTGCGGCATGTTGAAAAAATCATGCCAGTCATAGATGAAATTATCGAGAAAGCCTCCGCTATGCCTGATATACGGAACCTCAATACCAAGCTGCCAATTATTTCGGACTGCATAACTGAAGACCAGGCTGGCTCGTAATGTTTCAATATCAGTTACAATCTGTTCATTTGCAGTAGCTGAAACATCAAAGGTGTTGCTGATATTGGTAATTACGCCAACCCGCCATTTGCCGGTCTCGGTAAGCGGACTGTTGTCAAGAGAGGGAAGGCCGAAGATCTGTTTAAAAGGGAGCTGGTTTATATTGTGAAAGGCGCGGACCTCAGAAGCCTTTGCCGAATATATCGGCATTAGCAGAATAATAGCAAGAATGGCAAGTTTAGAAAGGCTGCTCATGATAGATTCTGTAAAGAAGAATAAATAAGCCTGACAAGTATTTGAATTGTTAAAGAAGCTCGATGCCCGTAAAATATCTCACTGCAGAGCGGGATAAAGACAATTGTCTAGTTTGGATGTCTAAAATAGCCCTGTGGTATTGTCAAGGAAAAAGCAGGTAAATTTTTTCGGTTTTTTTTAAGATAAAACTTGACCTGAAGGTATTCATGTTAATAGTATCCGGTACTAGGTATTTTTACTAGCTTAAGACAGGGTGCGGTATTTCTATCTGACAATTTATACAAATGGATGAGGTGTTTCATGAAAATTACGATTGAGAAGAATGTTGTTGAGTTGGTACCGGAAAACACATCAGAAACCAATTCATTGGAAACGTTGTGGCGGATTCTAATTGACTGTGTCAATGAAACAAAGAATCTGACGCCCATCGGGGAGTTTGTTCCAATAAAACAGAACCTTGCCAGATTTGTTATTGAGGGAGTGCCGGGGGGGAAAACCGTTATGTCTGAACAGGTTTCCCCTGATGACTGCACCTATCTCTGCGATATCTGCAACAAGTATATGAATGTTAAGAAAGGCCAGGAGGTTCCGCTCTGCTGCGGCAAGGTAATGGTATCAATCGACTGATTTATTCTTTCTTTTCCCGATTTTACCCAAAAGGGCCTGGCTTTTGAGTCAGGCCCTTTCCTATATCGTACAGCCCAGTGCAGGAAACTTTTTTTCAGGAGTTTTGTTTGGCTGCCATCCCAGGAATGCAAAAAAGAAAAATAGTTCGAATATCTATCTGTTCCAGGATAACTGCTCAAAAAACATAAAATATACTTTACCTTGGATTACTTCATATTACACTGCAATTATTGTAAAAAAACAGACTGGAAAAATTGCGGTCGTTTTCATTATGATTAACATTGCCGGTTGCCTTGACATATTGCAATCTTGCAACTAAGATGTTTTATACGTTGTTTCAAAAACCGCTAATAATAACAATTTTTACATGATTTTGTGTTCTTTACGGCTGGCATTGATAAAACAGGCCGAAAGAACAGTTTTTTAAAAAATCAGGAATAGGTTTTGTACATACAACAGCAAAAGGTTCTTGATTTCCTTTAATTTTCTGTTATGTGCAACATAACATTTCAGCAGGTTTTTTTCTCGGTTTGAGCCTGCCTTCACCTTCAGGTTTGAAGCTGCCGGAATTTTTTTGATGTGTCTCAAGGCACAAACAAAAGTTTTGAGGCGCAACGGCAAAGGAGGTCTTACATGGAAAAGAAAAAGATTGCAGAGAGCATAATAATCAGGGTGGGCGGCGGAATTCGTTCAATTCCACGTGAACCGCTCGAGACTCAGGATGCAATTGAATCCCCCCTTATCGAGTCTGATTTTGACCAGTCTGAAGATATGCCTGCCTTGCGACCCGGGCTGGAATCAATCTTAAAGAGCAGTAAAGAGAAAACTATAAATTAAGACTTCAGACGTATTTGAAATTTTATTATCTGTAACAGCTAATTAGATGCAGACTGTGAATAAATCCTAACAAATAAGAGATTGCTCCTGTGAATGATTCTTTGCAGGAGTTCAGTGCCTGACAGCTGTTTCCATACCTAGATACATTAAAGGGCCCCTTGTTCAAGTGAGCGAGGGGCTTTTCTGTTTTTATCTTGAAAAGACTTAATATATTGATAAATAAAGAAGTAATTGCTAGGTTGCCGCTTAAGGTTTCCCCGGTAATATCAGCACAATGATTATGGGAAAATATGCAAGCACAAGGCAAAATTGATTTCAGTCAGCTGTCTCCAAATATCCTGCATGCAGCAATATCAGGTGTTTGGAGGATTGGCAGCAAATACCCTGCACCTGGGGAAGTACTCAACCGGCTTGCAACAGATCCCAAAATCAATAATGTCATTATTAATGGTTCTGGTCTGCAGGCATGGGACACCACCTTTCTCACCTTTATCAGCGCCATCAGCAAAGAATGCCATAGCAGAAGCATCGGGCTTGAGATGCAGGAGCTGCCGAAAGGAGTTGAACGTCTGCTGCATCTTGCCTCTGCAGTGTCGGAGCAGGAGGGAGCCCATCAGCAGATAAAAAGAAAGCCTTTTCTTTACATGGTCGGCGAGAGTGCAGTGGATTTTTATGACTCAACCGTTGAAATGCTCAGTTTTGTCGGTGAGGCAACCCAGGCTACTGTCAATTTTTTGCTGGGCAAAGCCCGTTTCCGGCGAAACGACCTGCTGATCTATATCGAAGAGTGCGGAGCTCAGTCCCTGCCCATTGTTACACTTATCAGCGTACTCGTCGGTTTGATCCTTGCCTTTGTTGGAGTGGTGCAGCTTAAAATGTTTGGTGCACAGATCTATGTTGCCAACCTTGTAGCCATCTCCATGGCGCGTGAAATGGGAGCCTTGATGAC
>JAUXHH010000216.1 GCA_030621655.1 Desulfobacterales bacterium | reverse complement strand
CCCTTGAACCCTTGAACCCTTGAACCCTTGAACCCTTGAACCCTATCTTTCTGTCAATCCAATCACTGAAGCAAACCGTCCGGTATCCCTGTCTCTGCGGTAAGAAAAGAAATCCTGGTCACAGCGGGTGCAAATTGCTGTGATATGGATATTTTCCGGCCTTATGCCGGCTGCGCAGAGTTGATCGCGGCTGATCGCCCAGAAATCAAAATAATCGGGCCGAACCTGATACCCATGCAGGGCTGCAGGAAGTTCAGAGCGGAAATTGACAAACTCAGCGCAGCAAGGGCCAAGGGAAGGACTAATGGCAGCCTTAACATCAGCCGGTTCAGTTGGAAACGCCTTGCTCATAGCAAAAACCGTTTCAGCAATGATATTTCCTATGCTTCCCCGCCAACCCGCATGGGCAATGCCAATAGCTTTTTTTTCAGGATCAAACAGAAAAACTGCCTGGCAGTCAGCTTGTTGGATCATCAAACCTATGCCTGGTACATTGGTGATCAAGGCATCAAAAGCATCAATTTCCATATCATCTACCGGGCTTTCATCAACAGTATGCACCCGAGAACCGTGAACCTGTTTTGCAGAGACAAGGTGCCGGAAGCCAATAGTTTTTTTTATTTGCTCCCTGTTGGCACGCACATTTTCAGCATTATCGCCAAGCCCGAAAGAAATATTATTTGAATCCCAGGGGGATGGGCTGACACCGCCATGACGGTTGAATGTCCCATGAATAAGGCAGGAAGATGAAAAACCCGGGGAAATAAGGATGTTTTCGGCCGGCTGCAGACATCCTTGTTTAGCCTCGCCAGGGGGTTTATCCTCGCCAGGGGGTTTATTCATGCTCATCAGGGTCCAGGTGAAATGATTTTATTGTTTTGTCGCTGCGGGACAGGATAGTGTCATGGAGCCAGTTTGCGTCATCCTGCAAGGGATAATCGACAATGGCGTGAAGACCTCTTGATTCCTTGCGAAGAAGGCTGCTTTGTACAATAAGTTCAGCAACCAGGGCAATATTGCGCAACTCAACAAGGTCAGGGGTCAGGAGGTAATCCCTGAAATGATGCGCTACTTCCCTGAGTATTGGCGCCAAACGTTTTTTGACCAGATCAAGGCGTTTTTTTCTTCGCACAATCCCGACATAGTTCCACATCAGGCGGCGGATCTGGTCCCAGTTATGGGTAACCAGTACGTTTTCATTAATCATTCTGGCCTTGCCTGTGGACCATTCCGGAGACTCATGGAAAGTTGCACCTAAAATTCTATCTTTTTCCTGATCACAGGCCAGGTAGGCCTGGTGTGCAAAAACCACAGCTTCAAGCAATGAATTACTTGCCAGACGGTTGCCGCCATGCAGACCTGTGCAGGCTGTCTCGCCAAGGGCAAAGAGGTTTTCTATATTTGTTCTGCCCCACATATCAGTCAGGACTCCTCCACACATGTAATGGGCGGCAGGAACAACCGGGATCGGTTCCTTTGTGATGTCTATGCCGTAAGAAAAACAGGTCTGATAGATGTTGGGAAACCGGTTTTTGATAAAGTCCGGGTCCTTATGGCTGATATCAAGATAGACACAGTCATCGCCGCTGGCCTTCATCTCTGTATCAATTGCCCTGGCAACGGTGTCTCTGGTTGCAAGGTCTCCTCTGGAGTCATATTTTTCCATGAAATGGAACCCATTTTCGTCAATCAACCGACCGCCTTCACCCCGAACTGCCTCTGAAATCAGGAAATTTTTTGCCTTGGGGTGATAGAGGCATGTTGGATGAAATTGGACGAACTCCAGGTTGCCGACTCTGGCACCGGCCCGGTAAGCCATGGCAATTCCGTCACCTGTGGCAATATCCGGATTTGTCGTATAAAGATAGACTTTACCGCAACCGCCTGAGCAAAGAACCGTTACCCTGGCCCGCCAGTTATCGATCTTGCCGCTTTCCCGGTCAAGAACATAGGCACCCAAACAGAGGTCATCAAAATGGTTTTCAGGTGGCTTTACCCCGGATTTCGATCCGATCAACAGGTCAACAGCCAGGTGATTTTCAAGTAAATGAATGCTGGGATTTTGAGCAACGTTATGCAGCAAAGCGCTTTCAATTTCCCGTCCGGTAAGATCCAGGGCATGGGCGATGCGGCGTGCTGAATGGCCCCCCTCACGCCCCAGATCAAGGTGAGAGGTGTCATGTGTCCTGGTTTTAAAATGCACCCCGATGTCAAGCAGTTCCTGGACGCGGGCAGGTCCGTTTTCAACTACCATGCGGACCACCTCTTCCTTGCACAGTCCAGCTCCGGAGCGCAGCGTATCTTTAATATGCAGATCAAAGGAGTCATCTTCAGAGAGGACCGCTGCTATTCCACCCTGGGCAAGGTTGGTTGCAGTATCAACTTTTGCCTTTTTGGTGACAATGGTAACTTTGCCTATTCTTGCAGCTTTTAAGGCAAAGGAGAGTCCGGAAATACCGGTGCCGATTATCAGGAAGTCTGTTGAATATGCCATTTAGACACTCCATTCCAGAAATTAAGTAACAAGACACATAAGAATCAGTTATTTTTCTCTACCATTGTGGGCAGATAAAATCAAAAAGATTAAGTCATTGATGGATGTATCTGCTGCAGATAAAGTGCCGAAAAGTTCTTGTTTCTTGCATTTTTATGCTGTCGCTATTAAGTAATTAGTGCAGAAATTGATGGAGGAAAAAATGGCTTTAATGCATCTTACAATTATACCGCTTGGTACAAATTCTCCCAGCGTTGGTGAATATGTCGCCGATATTCAGAAAGTTCTGGAAAAATCAGGCTTTCCCTATGAGCTCACGGACATGGGCACAATAATTGAGGGCAATACAGAGGATCTTTTGAAACTGGCTGCCCGATTGTCTGAGATGCCCTTTTCAAAAGGGATCAATAGGGTTGTGACCCAGATAAGCCTGGATGACCGAAGGGACAAAAAGGTGTCAATCGGTGCTAAAAAGACAGCAGTCGCTGACCGGCTTACAAAGATGCAGGAATAGGTTCTGAAGAAATGGCTGAAAAGAGAGCAGAAAACAATAAAAGTATAAGAGTTGCACCGTTCATCACTATCCTGTTTTTTCTTATTATGGGGATGATTGGCATTATGACCGGTGAAGTGGGCAGGGTTCTGGCGCAGGCAGTCCAGGTCTGCTTAAGCTGTATTGGTATAGGATAACAATGGAACTTGTCAGAAAGTGGGTACAGACCATTTTGGCTCTGCTGGTGAATGGCTCATGGTCTTTTCCTTATACCCGCACCATCTATCAGGGTCCGTTAAAGGTTGTCTGCTCCCCCGGCTTGAACTGTTACTCCTGTCCTGCCGCAACAACATACTGTCCCATTGGCTCATTGCAGCAGTTGATGGCAGGTATACGCGTTGCCCTGGAAAACGGGCAGAATTTTTTTGGCCTGTATGTAGTCGGGACCATGGGGGTTCTGGGTGGAGTTTTCGGGCGCCTTATTTGCGGCTGGGCCTGTCCTTTCGGCTTGATCCAGGAACTACTGCATAAAATTCCCTCCAGGAAATTTAATATCCCGCAGAAACTCAATTATATAAAATACGGGTTTTTGCTTTTTTTTGTTATTCTCCTGCCTTTATTGGTTGTTGATGATTTCGGTTAC
>JAUXHH010000092.1 GCA_030621655.1 Desulfobacterales bacterium | reverse complement strand
GCGAAAAAAGTAAGCACAGGCATATGTTTGATATTCCGAGTATTATTTTTTTCGTATGACGCTGAGATCGAACAGGTAAGCGAGCCTGCGAGACTCCGAAAAGGGCATTTATGGACGGGCACTAACTACCAATAGAGTCCTTTCTCCTCACCCTTTGCAGTCAGAAAACCGGAGACTGCCTGTATCTCCTCTTCCGTAAGCAGATCCGGCTTTTTGGCAGACATGCGCCTGACCGTTTCAATCCATGCCTGAAATTCTTTATTCTTCTCCAGGGGGCGCTCCAGGCCATGACACAAAGAGCAATTTTGCTGGAACATGGACTTTGCAACTAAATACTCCAAGACCTGGCGCTTGTTTTTTTTGCTCAATACCGCCCCGGTATTCGCCATTTTGGTCAAGGTCTCTACCCAACCGGCCCGGTCTGTAATTTTCTTTATGGGCCATTCAAGGGAATGACATTCAATGCAATTCTCTTCGAATGCTTCCTTGCCTTCAATAAAATCCTGAAAGGTCAACGGTTCATTATCCTGCGCATAGGCAGCCACAAAACTTACCAGAATCACTCCAAAAAGCAGAATTGCTGTCTTTTTCATTTTTTCACCCCCTTGTTAAGTTCTTCCCCACTTCATTTGCCCTAAATAGTTTCCCCATCACGCAAAACATGTGCTGTAAAATCTTCCTGTTTACGCCATGGATTGATTATGCAATTCCTGCCGATAATCATTCCTGGTGGTATATCAGCGTCCTTGCCAACTAAAGATATTCCCGTATACAGGTGATCAGGATACTTGATGTTTGGAACATCCTTGTTATCCCCAATACCAATAACAGCTCCCTTCCCTACTTTTACCCGTTTATCCATTATTGCCAGGTCAACAGTTGCCCCCTCTTCCAAGACACAGTCATGCAGAATGATGGAATCCGTAACACGGCAGCCGGGACCCACTTTGACTCCCGGCGACAACACTGAATTTACCACCTCACCCTCTATCACACATCCTGCAGAAATCATAGAGTGCCTGACTTTGCTTCCCGCTGTAAACCGGGCTGGAATCCTGTCTGCAACCAATTGTTCTGATACAGGATTTGGCCTTATGCCCCAGGTTTCAGGGGTAATCTCCGGATCATCTTTTAACAGGTCCATATTCGCTTCCCAGTATGCCTGGATAGTTCCAACATCCCGCCAGTATCCCTCAAACGGATAGGCAAATACATTATCCCTGGTAATGGCCTTGGGTATCAGGTGTATGCCGAAATCAACCATATCCTTGTCTTCGGCCAGCAGATTTAAAAGATATTCGGTTTTAAAGACGTAGATCCCCATGGATGCCAGGTTGGTTCGGGGGATCTTGGGTTTTTCCTCCCATTCAACTATCCTCCCTTCATCATTTGTTATTCCTGCCCCGAATTGGTGGATCTGGCTTTCAGGCACAATCATCATGCCGACGGTGATGTCTGCATTTTTCTGACGATGAAACTCAATCATGGCATCGAGGTCCATCTGGTATATATGGTCACCAGAGAGAACAAGTATCTCTTTAGATGGATGCGCTTTGATAAAACTCAGGTTCTGCCGGATGGCATCAGCTGTCCCCTTGTACCAGTCAGAATCTATGAAGCCGGTACTGGGCGGCAGGATCTTTACGCCACGCGAACGACCTGTAAAATCCCATGCATCTCCTGTTGCAAGGTGGCGCATGAGAGACAACGGCTTATACTGGGTAAGCACCCCGACCTGTTTCATCCCGGAGTTCATGACATTGCTCAGGCTGAAATCGATGATCCTGTATAATCCGGCAAAGGGAACTGCCGGTTTCGCCCTTGTTTTCACCAGAATATTCAGCCGGCTTCCCACACCGCCTGCCAACAATAGGACCAGGGTATCTTCCGAGCTGCTCACCGAACCACCTCACCTGACTCAACCAGTTTGGGAATTTTTTGCGAAGGAATACTTGGATACACAGTGCACCCTGAACCGATTATTGTATTTGCCCTAATAAAATTATTCCATCCTATGACAGTTATTTCCTTGGATCCGATCTTGCTTTCTTCCCCGATCCTCACCCCGCTGTCAAAAGTTGTGTTGACATCACTGATTATCTTATTGAGCTTCGCCCCCTTCCCAACCTCATTTTTAAAAAAGAGTATTGAGTCTTTCACCCTGGCGCCTTTTGCAACATAGGTTCCGGGAAACAGGATGGAGCGCTCCACTTCACCTTCAACAATACAGCCGTTATAGACAAGGCTGTTGGAAATTTGAGCATTATCGCCAATTTTCAAAGGCTGGCAATCCCTGATATTCCGATGCTCCATGTTGGTACGGATATTCCAGTCAGCATACTTTATCGGGGGATCATCACCCAACAGATCCATATTCGCCTGCCAGAACTCTTCAATGGTCCCCGTATATCCCCAGTAACCCTTGAATTTGTAGCCGAATACCCTCCGATTCTCCCGCATCATGCGGGGTATAATATCACGGCCGAATTCATATGATGCGTCTTCATTGATATTTGCTTCAAGAACTTCATACAGCACCTTGGGCTTAAAGCAAAAAACCGTCATAGAGGCCCAGTTGAATTCAGGATTTTCCGGCTTCTCACTGTAGCTCACTACCTTGCCGCCCCGTTCTCCGTCTTCATCATCTATGTCAGCCACGCCGAAACGGTTTGCCTCATCCATTGGCACCTTGAGACAAACCATGGTCAGATCAGCATCCTTTTCCTGGTGGTAGTTGATTATTTCCCGGTAATCCATGTTGTAAATATGATCGCCGGAAAGAATAAGCAATTGCTCAGGATTGATATATTGCACAAAATCAAGATTCTGGTAGACAGCGTCAGAGGAGCCCCTATACCATTGGGAATGACCATACCCTAGATATGGGGGCAGGACAGAAATGCCGCGATAACGACCTATCATATCCCAGGCAGAGCCGATGCCGATGTGGTTTATGAGGGAGTAGCTTCGATACTGGCTCAAGATCGCAACCCGCTCCAAACCGGAGTTCATCAGGTTGCTGAGAGAAAAATCTATAACCCTGGTAAAGCCGCCAAAAGGAATGGCTGACTTGGGCCTGTGAAAGGTCAATACCCCAAGATCATCAACCCGGCCGCCAGCAAGAATCATCGCCAGGGTTTTCGGTTTAAGTTTCATGCCGCCCCAAAATAGAGGTTTACAGAAAATATATCATACAGCCCGCAAGGCTGGAGGTAGACTACAAGTGATCGGTGGTCAAACCTTTCAGGGTATTGGTTGTAATAACTTTGTCCCGCAGGTCAAGGTTTTTTAGCGGTACTTCTGCTCTGGCAGCTTCCCTGTGCCCACCGGCAGATCCAACTTTCCCAAAAATCTTTTCAGCCAGCTTACCAGCATTTCTCTTATACCCGTCACAACGAAATATCACCACCAGCCGTTCACCGTGGATGCCTGATACCAAAACCCAGGAAATATCATGTACCTGGTTGAGAAAATCAGCAATGATTACAAGAATATCAGGACTGCGCACCCGTCCGACATGGGCATAGAGCCGCTTCTTGCTCACCTTCATGTCAGCAAGGGCGGTTTTAAAATAACCCAATTCCGACATGCGCAATTCGGAAAGCTCAATCTTTCTCACCAGGTTCTGGTTGGCAATATCAAATAAATACCTAAAAGAAATGGCATCTGCAATACGTGCTTTTTTGTCAAAATTATGGGTGTCAACCTTGATGGCATAAAAAAGTGCTGTAGCTAAAGGAACTGAAGGCTTTAATTCCGCAGCCCGCAGATACTCAACCATTATTGAGGCAGCGGCTCCATAATCGGGCCTGATATCAACATAGGTTGCCTTCCAGCTGTTGGTCATCGGATGGTGATCGATTACTGCATCAAACTGGATGTTTTCAAAAATTGGAAGATGGGGTGGCTGGGAGTCAAGCATCACCTTTTTGGTGTAGTCGCTGAGCTTGAGATTCTGCAATTTTTCAGTCTGAATCTTGAGCACTTCCATCATGGTAATATTGCTTAGTCTCCTGACCTCGTTCGGATAACCGATGGTAATGCTCTTCACCCTATAGCGCAGAAGACGTTTGACAGCCATGCCGCAAGCCAGGGCATCCGGATCGGCATTGATGACCACCAGAACATCATCATCCTTCTGAAAAACATCCCAGAACTGCCGGAGTCTTTCTTTTGCCGTATTCCGTGAAGCAGTACAATACCTGCTATTCTTGCCGGATTTTTTTCTCGTTGCTTTCAAAAATTAAATACCTGTATCAAGACCCTTCTGCATGGTTCATATTTTTTCACAAAAAGCACTTCATAACATGTCTGGGGTATGTGTTGCAAGTTAGTAGAAATATACGCCCTTAAGACTCCCCATGAAAAGGTACTGAGGGAAAAAGGGCATGATCGGTATGAGGAATAAACCGGGAACCTGAAAACCGTATCATAAATTCCTGATTGACATTCAGCTCAACATACGTGATTTTTGCCGCGACTTTACGACATCTCTCCCTTGCCAATGCATCGCTTAGCATCATTTCTGCTCCTGCCAGTGAGCTGTTACCAAGAGGCCTGTATACCTCAAGAGGCAAATCCGGCAGCATTCCCAGAACTATTGCCTGACGCGGTGAAATATGTTCACCGAAAGCACCGGCCACATATATGTGATACAAATCCTTAAATGCTACACCTACCTGATTTGTAATGGTGGTCAGAATTGAATACATTGCTGCCTTGGAACGCATCAGCGCGTCAATATCCACCTGACTTAAAAGAATAGGTCTTCCCTCATGGGCCTCGTCAGCAGGAACCACTATATATGCCGGCCCATCCTTCTGTTCAATGACCCGCCCGGCTGCCTGGGGCTGCTTGGGTCTAAATTTTCCGCGAATATCTATAATCCTGGCAAGATACAAACCGGCAACAAGATCAATAACACCTGAACCGCAGATTCCCCTGGCAGGTGTCCCGCCAATGGTTTGGTATACAAATTTTCCGCTTTCAGGATCGATGGAACAGTGTTCAATGGCACCGATTCCCGCCCGCATTCCCATCTTGGCCACTCCTCCCTCCAAGGCCGGTCCAGCAGCTCCGGCACAGGCTATGAGCCAGTCGTGATTGCCTACCACAACTTCAGCATTGGTGCCGACATCAATCAGCATGCAGGTCTTATCCTGCTGATCAAGCCCGCTGGCCAGAATACCTGAAATCAGATCTCCACCGAAGTAACTGCCGATACTTGGCATGACCCAGACAACTGCTGCAGGATGCAGATCAAGCCCCAGTTCAAAAGCCTGGAGGGGGTCCGGCGCATTGACTACCGGGATATAAGGTTCGCGACAGAGATGATAAGGATTCTGTTTCAGGAAAAAATGCGCCATGGTTGTATTTCCTGAAACAGATAAGGCTACTATATCGCTTGTTTTCAGCTTAAGGCGCCCAACCAACTCAACAGCAAGCTTATGTATGGATTCAATTACCCGCTCATGCAGCAGGTCCAATCCACTCCTGTCACCTACTTTTGTTGAGGCAAAATGAATTCTTGCCAGAATATCCGCTCCGAATTCCAACTGGCCGTTTTCCTCAGCCGCACGTGCCAAAACCGTACCACTCAACAGGTTGACCAGTGAAGCCTCCAGATGGGTTGTGCCAAGATCAAGGGCCATACCAACCAGAAATTCTGGGGCTTCTGCAAAAAAATCAATAAGCTGGGGGCCTGTCGGATGATGAACTACTACTGCATACCCCTTGAACCCTGAATGCCTGAATGCTTCTGCAACCGGCGCGATGCGAGCATAAGGCACAACAGGATTTTTGTCCTTGAGAATACCCGAGAGTGATTTTTTCAAACGATCCAGATCACCTGTGTTATCAGCCAGACTGGGAGGATTCGCTTTAACTTGATACAGCTCAACTAAAGACTGCATAACAATTCCTGTGTTCTGTTTAGAGGGCCATTTTATATGCCAGCAGGTCTCTTCCTTGACGGAAAAGAAGCTTAATGGTATTTCTAGGGTCCGATTTTACATTTACCTTTTAATTATTATCTTGATCAAGAATATTTTATGTTCAACGTCTTAGCAATTATGGCAGGAGGGTCTATTGGAGCCGCCTGCCGCCATGGAATTTTTCTCTTTATTCAACGATTTTCAGGACCTGTCTTCCCGGCAGGAACACTGGCAGTGAATCTTTTAGGATCATTTCTTATTGGTTTCATATGGTGCCTTTTTGATGAAACTCACTGGTCCCATGAATGGCGCCTCTTTGCTTTTACCGGTCTTCTGGGAGGTTTTACCACCTTTTCCACCTTCACCCGGGAAACATTTCAGTTATTCAAGATCGGTGATTGGAAAACAGCCCTGATATATGTCACAATAAGCAATGTTTTCGGCATTTTACTCGTTTTCTGTGGCATCATACTCTGCAAACGCATGATTCTCATACTACGATAGCTATAAGCTTTTACTCAGTTCCTACCTGCCCTGCAATGAGAAATACGTGTTAAAACCAATGTCAGGTTCCGGCCTCAAAACTGCACATGTCAAAAAGTCTCACGCTTTGTATTCAGAGTATCAGGCTTAATTCCATTATACTTGCAGAGACCTGTTAGCCTTGTTACA
>JAUXHH010000091.1 GCA_030621655.1 Desulfobacterales bacterium | reverse complement strand
CATGCACTCTTTATCGCATATTGCCCTGCCTTTTCCCAAAACCGACCCGCTATACGGTGAAATCAGGCCCGGGGAAAAGCCCGGCTTACACCTGGGAAATATCGCCATACGAGGGGAGCGCGGAGTGATAAAAATTCCGGCTTCAGCAATGCTGCGTCTACGCTGGAATCCATTCTACTCCTATTTTGAGCAACGCATTTTTGATTTTGTCGGATTCTAGTCCGTATTTTTCACAAGCCGAGACGCCGGATAGACAAAGTGTAAGGGGGTGAGCTATACTTTAGTATGTGTAAACCCTTACACTGCAGGCTATAAGGTAAGCAATTTCAAAATGTTACAGTTCTCTGCTGAAATGTTCGTGAGAAAGTGCGGGCTAGAGACAGTAATGTAGACTTAAGCCTTAACGGCTGATGATCTTTTCGAAACGCTTGGCCAGGCGTGCAATCTGCGGCCAGTCATGGGTAATAATATCCTGGGAATGTGCCAGGTTATTGCGCAATGATTCAAGTTCCTTGCTCAATCGTTTTGCAATTTTTTTTGATTTAAATCCCAGCTCTTCAAGCTGCTCAGGATCTTCAATAATAATCCGTGCCTTGTCGGAAAATTGCAGGCAGTCAAGCAGATCACAATGCTGTTTTCTTCGCCTTCTTTCCTCGAGTAATTCTTCCGCCTTTTTGAACCTTGCCTTGGTTATCAAATGTATCCAGCTTTCTGCGGGCCACTTTACCCGAATCTTTTCTACAAAGTTCATCTCGATAAGGGTGATGATGCCAAAAAGCCACATACGAACAATCGGCTTCTGAATGTCTGAGCGTGTGATAATGCCGGCTACACTGCCCAGTAGAGAAACAAAACAATGGTTATGGAGCGTGAGGACATGAATAACTTCTGAAAGCGAAGCGTCTCCATCCAGCACCTGGCCCTTTCTAAACTGGCGGAGACATTTTTCGAGTTTACCTTCTCCAAGGTCTGCGGAAAGAACATAGCCGAAAACAAACCCATCAATGCGTACGCCGGCCGCATACAGGTTCAACTCTTCCATTTTCCCAAGTATGCCTGAAGCCTTCTGTTCACCGTCAAAAGATCGGAGAGGTTCGGCTATATCCTTGGCCGTGAAGGCTGTTATAAACTGGAGTTGAGCATGTTGATGTGAAAGCAGTTCACCGACTGAAGAATGCTCCTCGCTCCAGCTCTGAGATAATAATGGTATACGCTCCATTTTCAGTGATACTGCACAGCCGGAAAGCATTTGTCTGGCCTGTTTATAGAGCTCGACATCACCACCACCCAGGACTTCCAGAAGGGCTGCCATCTCCGTGAGATAGACACGGGCAAATCGCGGACTGTTGCTGCAAATATCACGGCAGTTATCAATGAGATCGGCCAACTTGATTGTTTTTGCCCGGTCCACGGCCTGGGCAAGATGCGCCCTGTCAATGGCCTTGCGGACTGCCCGGTTACCATCACTGGTTTTACTGACATCCGTCAGATCCGAAACCAGTTGCATGATGTCTGGACCAAATGCCTTTTCAATATCATGAAAGGTAACCGGGGTGTCTTCCACGGTGTCATGCAGCCATGCTGCCGCAATCATCTCCGGGTCATCAGAAACAGTGTTCACCAGTTCAGCCACTGTTTTCAAATGGATATCATATGGCTGGTTTGTATACTTTCTTCTATGGTTGATGCGCTTGTGCGCCTGAGTGGCGTAATACCTGGCCTTCTTAATTAGATCATCCGCCGTATTCATTTTCTTTTCTGCCATTTTCCCCGCCGACTGTTTTCTCAATCTGCCTCTACTGCAGACCGAGTTCCTTCATTTTTTTCATAAACCCTTCCCGCCCGTTATAGTGGTGGGTCTGTAATCCTGCCGCTGTTGCCCTGTCAATGTGGCCAATGTTGTCGTCCACAAAAAGAACTTCGCCTGCATTTACTTTCAGCGATTGCAGAGTCTCAACAAAAATCGTTGAGTCGCGTTTTGTTTTGCCAAGATGGAAACTGTTAAACACCGCATCAAAGTACTGAAAAAAATGAAACTGGGAATCCAACCGGTCAAGCCAATCAGACTGATCGCTTAAAATTGCTGTTATCAGCCCCTGCTGTCGAAAGGATATGACTACTTCCAGCATCCAGTCCCGTGGGATAAAACGGGACAATATCTCCTGCCGCAGTTCCTCATCGGTTGCCATGATGCCGCTGTGTTTTCTAACCTCATTCCAGTAATCTTTTTCACTACCCGTTCCGGTCACATATCCTGAATTGTAGACTGCCTCGTTAGCAAGCTGAAAAAAACGTTTCCGGTCAAGCCCGAATTTCCCGGCTATGGCATAAAGCCCCTGCTGAAAGCCTTCTTCAGCTATAACCCCGCCGAAATCGAGCAAAATTGCTTGTATCTTCATAATGTTACCTGCTGACAATTATCAGTCACAGCTTTCATGTTAAGGAAAAAAGATTTATATTCCGGATAGTTTTTTTATTACCATTTTTATATCTACAAGTCATTCATCTATGAAATTCATACAAACATATACATATTTTGCTGCCATTCTATTATGCATCATGGGCAGCACTCCCATCTCTGCACAAGAGTTGGCCTCTCCAGACACGGTCGTTCTGCTGCACGGTCTTGGCCGGACTTCCAAATCAATGACCTATATGCAGGGAAGACTTACAGAAGCCGGATACCATGTATTCAACTACGACTATGAATCCAGAAAAGGTGAAATTGACTCTTTAGTGGCTGACCTCCTACAATATCTGGAAACCTGCTGCAGCCGGAAAGAATCAGATCTGCATTTTGTCACCCATTCCCTGGGTGGCATTCTGGTACGGGCCCTTATTGCCCGGAAAAGGCCTGAAAACCTTGGCAGGGTGGTCATGCTGAGTCCCCCGAACAAAGGCAGCGAAACAGTTGATTTACTCAAGGATTACTCATTATTCAAGAAGATTTTCGGTCCGGCATCCATGCAGCTGGGTACAGACCCTGAAAGTTTTCCCAATAGTCTGGGTCCTGCAGATTTTGAGCTTGGAATAATAACAGGAGACCGGACAATTGATCCGATATCATCGTGGATCATCCCTGGAAAGGATGATGGCAAGGTAGCGGTGGAAAAAACAAAACTGGAAGGCATGACTGATTTCCTGCTTGTGAATGTCTCCCATGCGTATATTATGGAAAACCAGCAGGTTGTGCTTGAGGTAATACATTTCCTGAAAAATGGCAGATTCAGCAATACAGAAGAATTGCCCCAGGATGGGATAAATTGATTGTCGCCTTGACCTCCACTTTTTCTGCAGTATATTTAAGTGATAAGGATAATTATTTTCACTACTAATACTATCACAAGGAAAACAGCATGAATCCACCAGTTAACCGTTCACTTATTATCAATCGGGTCTTTCTTGCCAGGCTCCTTGTTTTTGTCCTGCTTTTCAGTCTGACAGCATGTGGCAGGAAACAGCCGATCAACCAGATATTTCTGATGCCGGCACCTGATGTGTATGACACAGGAGCAATTGATCCATTTACCGATTTTGATCCCATTCAATCTATCCCCTATGAAGGGATGCTCTATGCCACTGACAGGAAGCCTGCTGAAGAAGGAGACGAGAAAAATGTCTACCTGAATGAAAGAGGGTTTCTCCTGCGGCTTGGAGTTGGAAAAATAAAACTTGGGGATGATAGCATGACCTGGGAGGAAGCCCGGGAAATCTCGCTCCTGAAAAACCGTTCTGATAAATATCCAATGAAGATTACCGCGGTTGAGGAGACCGGCATACTTGCCGAAAGTTACTCAAACTTTATCCCGCCGGAAGTTAAAGGACCTGAACTGCAGCAACCTGGTGAAGAATTTGCCGCCAAGATCAATGAGAAACTGGCTAAATCCAAGCGCAAGGATATATTCATCTATGTGCATGGTTATAAGGTAGTGTTTGAAAACCCACTGCTTGTTGCCACTGAACTCTGGCATTTTCTGGGTTACGATGGTGTATTCATTGCCTACTCCTGGCCCTCGACCCCGAAAACACTTGCCTATTTTTCCGACCTGGAGACAACCACCCTTTCAGCCTATAACCTGCGTTTATTACTTGAATACCTGGCCAGGGATACTGACGCAGAAAATATTCACATCATTGGCTATAGTGCCGGCACAAGGCTCGTGATCAACGCCCTTAACCAGTTGGCACTCATCTACAGAGATGAAGATAAGGAAACTTTCCGTAAATACCTGCGCATCGGCCATGTCATCCTGGCCGGCAGTGATTTTGACCGGCAGCTTTTTGGTGCTTACATTGATGAAGGAATTCTGAACGTGTCCAAGAACTTCACCATATACCTCTCTGAAATGGACAAGGCGCTCGGCATGTCGAAATGGGTGTTCAATCGAGACAGACTGGGACAGACGTGGGATGAAAGCAAAATGACAGAGTCCATAGCTGAATGGCTCTGGGGAACCGATGAGATTACCTTTATTGATGTTACAGATGCCGAGAAATCCACCACAGGTAACGGACATGCCTACTTTCGGCAAAGCCCCTGGGTCAGCAGCGATATTCTTTCCACACTCATGTATGACCTGACACCTGAGGAAAGGACTCTGCAGCGGACCCCAGAATGGCCGATATGGAAATTCCCTCCGGATTATATTACAACCCTGGCAGAAAGACTGGCAAAGGAGAACCCGGCACTGGCACCGCTCATGGAGAAAAAAACAGAATAACAAGTTCAGGATTGCGTATAACCGGGAACAAAAATCCAATGGAGGCAGCCCATGGAGTTAGCAGGCAAAAAAGTATTCATCCTGGTGGAAACAACCTATAATGATCTGGAGTTCTGGTATCCCTACTACAGGCTTAAGGAGGCAGGTGCAGAAGTGATCGTTGTCGGCCCCATGGGCGGCCTGGTATATAACGGCAAAGCCGGACTTCCAATAAAGGCAGACACAGGTATGGCGGATGTTTCTGCAGCTGACTGCGATGGTCTTATCATCCCTGGTGGTTATGCACCGGATCACATGCGCCGGCACCCTGAAATGGTGAACCTGGTCCGGAGTTGCGTCAACACCGGCAAGGTGGTGGCGGCTATCTGCCACGCCGGCTGGATGCTGGCCTCTGCCGATGTGCTGCAGGGCAGAACAGTCACATCCTTTTTTGCCATCAAGGATGACATGATCCATGCAGGGGCCAACTATGTTGACCAGGAAGTTGTGGTTGATGACAATATCATCACCAGCAGGACACCAGACGATCTTCCACCTTTCATGCGGACCATTATTGCAGCACTGGGATAAAAAAGGTTTCAAGGGGTCAAGGTTTCAAAGGGTCGAGGGACAAGAAAAAAGATTGAATAAAGTTTATGCCCTCTTGTAGGGTAAACAAGGAACTCTGAATACTGAAAGGTTTAAGTTGACAGCATAAAAACTGCTGGTGATTGACATAAGGAGTCAAGGTTTCAAGCAGCATCCATCTTTTATAAACTTTAGCTCACTTGTAACTTTAGGCACTCCATCACTCCAGGACTTCATTTCCTGCAGACTATCTCAAACTTGCAATTGCCCCAATTCCGTTTCTTTAAGGGCACCACCAAAAACTTCCAATCATTTACTCTTGACATCTATACCCTTTCGTTGTAGAAAAACGGGTTCGTCACATCGACATTTCGGTTTCTTACATAATTGTAAAAAATAACCATTTAACAGTCCTTTACAATGAAAAAAATTTCCATAAAAGGGGAGATTTCTACAAGGAGAATACTATGTGCCGGTTAGCTCTTAAAACCGCCAGCAAACCCTTTTCACCCTTCGATGTCCTCACGGCCATGGAGGCAATGCAGGAAGGATATGATGGAAGTGGCTTAGGCTTAGTCCTCCGCGGTGTCAAGTTCTCTGATTTTGCATACCACACCAAGGATCCTATCCTTTCAGGGATTGCACATACAGAGGAAGCCTATCACCGGCTGGACGCCCTTATGCAGGAAAAGGGATTTCATCTCAAATATGACCACGAATTTGATGTTGACTTTACAAAGATTGAAGCAGAGGATCGCCACAGTTACTTCTTAAGAGTCTATAAATTACCTGCATCCTGGAAGTCCTATGATGCTGATGAGATAGAGAAACAGCTGATGCTGACCCGTTTGGAACTGCGTAAGAACGGCGAAGATCACGGCTCCGACCTCACGGTCTTTTCTTTCTGGCCGGATGTTGCAACCATCAAGGAAGTAGGCTGGCCTTTGGGAATCGGAGAGGCTCTACACCTGAACGATAATCGCATCAAGTCCCGGGTTGTTATGGCTCAGGGTAGGCAGAACACCAACTACGGAATCAATCTCTATGCCTGCCATCCCTTCTTTATCCAGGGGATCGCCTCCATGACAAACGGTGAAAACACAGCGTATGTGCCTATCAAGGAGTTACTGACCGGTATGCACTACCCCGGTTATATCGGTTACCAGAGCGACTCGGAAGTCTTTACCCATATTCTGCATTATATTATCAAACAACTCAAGCTTCCGCTTGAAACATATAAACATGTAATCACTCCTCTCAAGACAGAGGAGTTGAATATGCATCCCCAGGGAGATTTTCTCAAGGGGTTACGCAATGT
>JAUXHH010000055.1 GCA_030621655.1 Desulfobacterales bacterium | reverse complement strand
TGGCATCTTCCGGAAGACCTTTGTATGCATCGAGTAATTTGTTCGGATGCTTATCAATGTCCTGCTCATCCCAGGCAGGAGTCTTCTCGTCTTCTTCGTTGAAGCTTTCCTTCAGGCTGGAGGCAGCTTTTTTGAGCTCGACAATACCTTTACCAAGAGACTTGGCCAATTCGGGCAGTTTATCAGGTCCGACAACAATCAAGGCCACAGCCATGATAAGGATCAATTCAGGAAGTCCAATGCCAAACATAAAATACGATTACCTTTAAGTTAATTTAAGAGCGGTGAAAATTAAAATTCAATATCTGTTTAAATTGTCTGCCGCAAATGATTCATGAGGGCAAAAACTTTTTTATTTGGTATAAAAAATATTATATTGTATCGCACAATCTACGGTATTTAATAGTGGGTGTCAAGAATCAGTGATGAGGTGAAACAGGTCTAATTGACTTTTGGGAAACCTTTGACTATGGTTGCTGTCGCTGAAGTTTCTCGATACGTTTTTTATACCCATATTAAGAATTATTTTTACTGGAATCAGCTTGAGGAGAATGTAAATGGCCAATGTGGTTGTAGTCGGTACCCAATGGGGCGATGAGGGCAAGGGAAAGATTGTCGATCTGCTTACCCGGTACGCGGATTATGTCGTTCGATTTCAAGGGGGCAATAATGCAGGGCATACCCTGGTAGTGGAAGGAAAACAGTTTATTTTTCATCTTATTCCATCCGGTATCCTCTATGAAAACAAGAAGTGTATGATCGGTAACGGAGTGGTCATTGACCCGGACGTTCTCCTTGCAGAAATGCAGGAACTCGCAGAGAACGGCCTGCCGGTTACCCCGGAAAGGTTGATGATCAGCGAAAACGCCCACCTTATAATGCCCTATCACAAGAGCCTGGATTTGAACCAGGAAGCAGCCCTGAAAAGCAGCAAAAAAATTGGCACCACCGGCCGGGGCATTGGACCATGCTATGAAGACAAAATTATCAGGAAAGGGATCAAAATCGGAGATCTGCTCGATGAGGATCTTTTTAAGGATAAACTAAAGGATAATGTTGAGGAGAAAAACTTTCTGCTTACCAAAAGACTTAACAGTGAACCGGTTTCTTTTGAAGACATTTACAGCCAGTTTCAGGTCTTTGCAGAGAAGCTGGCGCCATTTTTAGGAAATGTTTCCGTAGAACTTGACCAGGGCAGAAAAGGCGGCAAGCATATACTTTTTGAAGGGGCGCAGGGCACGCAGCTTGATATAGATCACGGTACCTATCCATTTGTCACCTCTTCAAATACAGTGGCAGGTAATGCCTGTACTGGAAGCGGTTTCGGGCCAGTTCACATTGATGCGGTGATAGGTATTTTAAAGGCTTATACAACCAGAGTGGGAAGCGGCCCTTTCCCTTCAGAACTCTTCGATGAAACAGGAGATCAGCTGCAGCAGAAAGGCGGAGAATTCGGAGCCACCACCGGTAGAAAACGCCGCTGCGGTTGGTTGGACAGCGTGGTGGCTAACGATGCAATCCGCTTAAACTCCATTACGGGTTTAGCGATCACGAAGCTGGATGTTTTAAGCGGTCAGTCCACCTTAAAGATAGCCACATCCTATGAAGCTGATGGCAAAGAATTTAAAGCAATGCCAAGCAATATCAGGATTACTGAAAAAGTAAAACCAGTCTACGAAGATATCTCCGGCTGGCAGGAAGAGATTGACGATGTCCGCAATATTGACGATCTCCCTAAAGCGGCTCGTGATTATATTAAACGCATAGAGGATATTACCGAAACCCCTGCAGTAATAATCTCTGTTGGTCCTGCCCGCGATGAGACACTGCTGCTGAAGAATCCTTTCACTTAGAGCTTATTTACGGATAAGCTCTTAACAAAAAGAAAGGCGTCTATCCGTTTCACGCATTAATAAAGTTTGCGATTTTCCACGAAATGATTATATTCTACGGGTTTTTAGGATCGACACCTGAAGCCTGTTATTTTTTATGAGGAGGGTTATATCTATGGCACGTATTACAGTTGAAGACTGTTTGGAAAAAATTGGTGATGACAACCGTTTCAGCCTAGTTCACCTGGCGGTAGAGAGAATTAAGCAAAGGAGGCAAGGAGCCCCATTGTTGATACCGACCAGAAAAAATAAAGAAGTTGTTATGGCCCTGCGGGAAATTGCCGCCGGTGAAGTTGAATTCGAGAATATATTAGAACTGCCGAAGCGTGGGGATGAGTATGCCGTAAAGGATGCTGAGTCTGACCATGAGGCAGATACGCAGACAGAAGTGGAGGCAGCTTGACTTCCATCATGGAAATTGACTATTACGAGGTGCTTGGCGTCTCAGGGTCGGCTTCTTCTGATGGGATAAAAAAGGCCTATCGAAAACTGGCTATGAAGTTTCACCCGGACCGTAATCCGGGAGACGAGGAAGCAGAAGAGAAGTTCAAGCAGGCTACAGAGGCGTACGAAGTTCTCAGCGATAGCAGCAAACGCCAGATATATGATACCTACGGCTTTGAGGGGCTGAAGAGCAGGGGCTACCAGGGGCCGAACTTTGAAGATGTATTCTCCAGTTTCGGGGATATCTTTGGAGATATCTTCGGTTTTGGCAGGACCGAGACGCGGCGCTCAAAGCAAGGCCCCACGCGGGGATCGGATCTACGCTATGATCTGTCCATAACCTTTATGGAAGCCGTGCATGGTATTTCCAAAGATATTGAGATAGAAAGACCTGACACCTGCTGGACCTGTGAAGGAACAGGTCTTCGTCCCGGATATAAGGCAGAAACATGCTCAACCTGTGATGGAAGAGGCCAGGTGGTTAGGTCCCAGGGTTTTTTTCGCATGAGCACCACCTGTCCGCAATGCCGCGGAGAGGGAGAGATAATTAAAGACCCATGTGCTGACTGCGATGGTGCCGGTCTGGTTAAAAGCAAGAAAAAGGTCTCCCTGAAGATTCCGGCAGGAGTTGATACCGGTGCCAAAATGCGCTTGCGGGACACCGGGGAAGGTGGCCGTAAAGGCGGGCCGGCCGGTGATCTCTATGTTATAATACATGTTGAACCGCATGAGTTTTTTCTACGCGAAGGAGACCTGATCTACTGTCAGTATCCTTTGGACTTTGATCAGGCTGCCCTTGGATACGATTTGGAAATTCCGACTATACATGGAAAAAAGAAACTGAAGATACCGAGAGGAACGCAGACCGGACAGAGGTTCACCTTAAAAAATGAAGGAGTTCAACACCTCAGGGGTAATGTCCGGGGAGATATGATTGTAGAGGTTGCGGTAACGACTCCGAAGAAATTAACAAAAAGGCAGAAGGAACTCCTGCGGGAATTCGGAGAACTGGAGAGAAAAAAGGAAAAGGATAACGGAGAGGGGTTGCTTAAGAAATTACTCCATTTTGGCCGATAAGAAAAACATGCGGAGATTTTACAGGGAAGTCCGGCAAAGATGAGTAAATCTGTTGACAAAGATATCCAAATCAATAATATTCGTCTCCTTTACAAAACTGCTGAAAAAAAGATACGTATCCAAAGGATGCACCACAGAAAGTTTTGGTATTTTCAATATATTTGCTGTATTAATCGGTTTTTAGAAGAAACATCTGGAGAATGAATTATGGACAAGAAACAACAGGCACATTTTAAGGCCAAGCTTGAGGCCATGAGCCAGGATATATTGAACGAAGCTGAAAAAACCCTGCTGGAAATGACAGATCAGAGCGACAACTATCCTGATCCCGCGGACAGGGCTACAGCAGAATCCAACCGGAATTTTGAGTTGCGCATCCGGGATCGTGAAAGAAAATTACTTGCCAAGATCAAGGAAGCTCTTGAACGTATAGACAATGGAGCCTACGGGATTTGTGAAACCTGTGAAGAGGATATTTCCGAAAAACGTCTCGAGGCCCGACCGGTTACCACGCTGTGCGTTAAATGTAAGACAGCACAGGAACAGCACGAAAAAGAACATGCTCAACCCTAAAACAGTATGCCTGAGTTACGTAAGGATCCTATTCTCGGTCGCTGGATAATCATTGCAAAGGAGCGAAGCAGACGCCCCACAGATTTTGTTATACAGGAGCAGGTTGTTAAAGGAGGCTTTTGTCCTCTCTGCCCCGGCAATGAGAAAACTACTCCAGCAGAAGTCCTAGTCTATGGGCGCAACCCGTCTCAACCTGATAACTCTGCAGGCTGGGAACTCCGGGTAGTGCCGAATAAATATCCCGCCTTAGTCATAGAAGGAGACCTCAACAAGGAAGGAGTTGGGATCTACGATAAAATGAATGGCATAGGGGCACACGAAGTTGTCGTGGAAAGCCCCAACCATGAAGACACTTTTATCACCCTTTCTCCAGATCGGCTATTGTATCTTTTCTGGGCCTTTCGTGACCGATTGATTGATTTGGCGCGTGATCCGCGCTTCAAATATGTCATGGTCTTCAAGAACAGCGGCAAAGCTGCTGGAGCATCGCTTGAGCACTCCCATTCACAATTGGTTGCTTTGCCGATTCTGCCGCGTATGATTGTCTCAGAGCTTGAGGGCAGTCTTTCCTATTATAAATACAAAGAACGATGTATCTTTTGTGATATAATTCGCCAGGAACTCAGGGAAGAGATCCGGGTGGTTTGCCAGAACGAACAGTATATCACTCTCATGCCCTATGCTCCCCGCTCCCCTTTTGAGATGTGGATTCTTCCTAAAAAACATTCTTCCTCATATATAACAACCGATGATGTTTCTTTTGTGGCATTGGCGGAAATATTTTCAGAAACCATGAAGCGCCTTGATGCCTGTATCCCTAATGTGCCCTATAATTTCGTACTTCATGGTGCACCGATGCATTCGGAACCGCTTGATCATTTTCACTGGCATTTTGAGATAAGGCCTAAGTTGACCACAACGGCCGGTTTTGAATGGGGTTCCGGTTTCTATATTAATCCCATGCCGCCGGAAGACGCAGCTGTTTATATGAGAGAGGTTTCCCTTAAGTAGTTCTGATCCTGAGGTTTCAGGAATTTGCAGTTTGATAAAATAATTATTAGAATTCTTGAAAGTGACGCCGGCTGTAAATATTTACGAATAGGCCGGCATAGATTGTCTTTAAATTGTAATTGAAACTAATGCGCTGAGGCAGACAATGAAGAAAATCCTACTTGTTGATGACGAGGAGAGCATCCATCTTCTTTACCGTGAGGAGTTTGAAGAGGAGGGTTATGAGGTTCATTCGGCGCTCGGGGGAACGGACGCCTTGGAAAAATTCAAGATAATATCCCCTGACCTGGTTATTCTCGATATTAATATGCCGGATATGAATGGCATTGAGGTTCTGCGCCAGATGAAGGAAATAAATCCGAACCTACCGGTTATTCTTAGCACCGCATATCATGAGTACAAGCAGGATCTGGGAGCATGGGCATCGGATGAATATATTGTGAAGTCTTCTGATCTGGGTGAGTTGAAAGAGGCAGTCAGGAGATATCTCTCTTAATAATTTTAAGCAAGCGCTTCCACCCATATAATCCTATTCTGTTATGAAGGATATACAAAGCCAGCGAGACCATCGCCATATAAATATACAGAAGGTGGGGGTCAAGGATATTACCTATCCGGTCATGGTGCTGGATAAGGCGAAGAGGCTGCAAAGGACCGTGGCAAATTTCAATATGTATGTCAATTTGCCGCACCGGTTCAAGGGAACTCACATGAGTCGCTTCATAGAGATCCTGAACCAGTTTCACGGTGAGTTTGATATCAAGAATCTCAGGTTGATTCTGGAAGAGATGAAAAGCAGACTCGACGCCGAGTCAGCGCATCTGGAAATTGAATTCCCCTACTTCCTAAAGCAGAAGACCATCCATTCCAATGCTATCGGGATTGGTGAGTATCAGTGTAAGATGCATGGGGTGCTCGATGAAAACTATCAACTTGTCCTGCAGATAAATGTCCCGATAGCATCCCCATTACATATTCAAAACGGAAAGGGACTGCCGCGTTCTCCAGGGCACTGGGGTAATGCTGTTATAAGTATTCAGTACCGGAATTTTATCTGGATTGAAGATGTTATTCAGATGGTTGAAGATGTTATTGGACAGAGTCGTTTAACTGAAGACCACAAAGATCTGGGAGATTGCCCTCCTTCTGATGATTTATCTGGTGAGTCTCTGTTGTCGGTGGAGAAGATTGCCAAAGCTGTTGGGAGAAAGTTTTCGGCCAATAGTGATATCCTCAGTTTTTCAATAACTGTGGAGAACTTCTCAGAAGGGTATAAAACATTTGCCATTTTGGATGGTCCCCAGGAACAGACCGCGAACAGCTAACCCAGGAATTTTATCCCGCCAGACCTGGATAATAAAAGTATAAATAAAAACACGAGTGATAAGAGATTATGCAGAAGGAGTTATTACTGGAGATTGGCTCTGAAGAGATTCCGGCAGGGTTCATCGGTCCTGCCTTGAAGAATATGCAAAAAACCATGGCTGAAAAACTGGCCGGACTGGAATTGCAATACGAATCGATCCAGACAGCAGCTACGCCGAGGCGTCTAGCTATCTGTGTCAATGGGTTGATATCGCAACAACCGGACCGTGAGGAGGAATTTTTAGGCCCGGCCAAAAAGGCTGCCTTTGACCAGGATAGCAAACCAACAAAAGCTGCAATCGGGTTTGCCCGCTCAAAGGGTGCTGAAGTTGAAGATCTGCAGGTTGTCAGCACGCCTAAAGGTGAATATGTCATGCTGGCCAGGCAGAGAAAGGGAAAGAAAACTGAAAGCCTACTGCCCGAACTCTTAAAGGATCTTACCGTCGGCTTGCCTTTTGCGAAATCCATGCGATGGGGAGAGGGAAACATCTCCTTTGCCCGGCCGATTCATTGGTTGCTGGCACTCTATGGAGGTCAAATCATTGATTTTCAGGTTGGTGATATAAAAAGTGGCGCAACTACGAAAGGGCATAGATTTATGGCTCCAGGTCTTATAGAAGTAAAAGATTTTGCTCAATATGTTGATGTGCTGAGGCAAAACAACGTACTTGTAGATATTACAGAGAGGCGACAAGCTGTAATAGCAGAGATAAGAAAGGCTGCATCTGAACGGAGCGGTGCTGAGGGAGCTAGAATACTTGAGGATGAAGAGCTTATTGATACGGTGACCAACCTGGTTGAAAATCCCCATGGAGTTTGTGGTAAATTTGAAGCCCGTTTTCTGGAATTGCCCGATGATGTACTTATAACTGCCATGCGGGAGCACCAGAAGTATTTTTGTGTTACTGATGCACAGGGTAGGCTGTTGGCTAATTTTGTGGCTGTTAATAATACCCGCGTACCTGATGAAAACCTGGCAGCCAAAGGTCACCAGCGTGTTTTGCGGGCCAGGCTTGAGGATGCATTGTTCTTCTTTAACGATGACCGGAGCAGGAAACTTGAGGACCGGGTTAATGATCTGTCCGGGCTCATCTTTCAAGCGAAGCTGGGCACCATGCTTGAGAAGACCGAAAGGGTTACGAAGCTGGCTGGTACCCTGGCGCAGAAGCTGGTTCCTGAATATTCAGCCAGGACCGAGCGTGCTGCGACTCTTGCTAAGGCAGATCTGCTTACTGCTATGGTAAATGAGTTTCCCTCTCTGCAGGGAGTTATGGGCCGGGATTATGCCTCGCTGGACGGAGAGGCGCCGGAAGTGGCCTCAGCTATACTGGAACATTATTTGCCGGTCAGGGCTGGAGGCAATTTGCCCACGGAAATTACTGGTGCCCTGGTTGGCATGGCAGACCGTTTTGATACTATCAGCGGCTGTTTTGGCATTGGTCAGGTGCCTACGGGCACCACTGATCCATTTGGCTTAAGAAGACTGGCGTTAGGCCTGCTGCATATCATAGAATCACAGAATTTTGCTCTGTCATTGCCTGAAGCAGTTGAGGCGGCTTTGCAGCTTTATGACAAAAAGTTAACAGAAGACAAAGGGGTAGCGAAGAGCAAGATCCTTAATTTTATCAAAGGCAGATTTGTTAATGATTTAATAGGGAAGGGAGTGCCGGGATCAGCAGTTGAGGCTGTAACTTCTGTTTCATTTGATAATGTGGTTGACTGCCGCGCCAGGATTGATGCGCTGGCCAGGATACGTAATCAGCCGGCTTTTACGGTTCTGGCAGCAGCTTTCAAACGAGTCATGAACATTATAAAGGGACATCACGCATCAGAAGTTGAGGTGGAACTCCTGCGTGAAGATGCTGAACGTAATCTTTACGAAGTCCTTAAAGAGGTGCAAAATGAGACGAAGCCGTTATTGGAGGCAAAGGAATACGGCAAGGCCCTGGATGTAATCCTGCGGATGAAAGAACCCGTTGATGTCTTTTTTGATGAGGTTATGGTTATGACCGAAGACGAAAGTTTAAAACAAAACAGGCTAAACCTGTTGAGCGCAATTTCAGGGTTGTTTCTCCAGGTTGGAGATTTCTCCAAGATGCAATCAGCGGTAAAATAAGACAGCTTCTTTTATTGATATGCTGAAATGTTTGTGAGAAATGCGGGCTATGGGGGAGGCTGTCTGCTACTTAATATGGCAACCGGAACATTTGGTTGGCGCTTTGTCTTTGTTTCTCTTGTGGCATTCTTTACATAAGCCATGTGCAATGAGTTTGAAGTTGTTCAGCTTCGGATTGTCCATATTGTCTTTATTGTGGCAAACAACACATTTCTTGATCTCCATTCCATCAACATACGGATATTTAATGCCGTCGTCAGACTCGGAATGATGGCATTCTCCACACTCAAAAGATTCCTGATGCTTTTTGTGAGGGAATTTAGCGGCCTTTATTGCGGCAGCGGTCTTTAATATCATTTCATCAGGACCAGTATCACTCGCAGTTTTTTTATCTCCGGCAATGCTCATACTGCCTGCAAGCACTAAACTTAAAATGAAAATCAATAATTGTATGAGAATCAAAGTTTTCTTCTGCATTACTTTCTCTTTAATTGAGTATCTTTACCTGGCAACGAAAAGTTGTTCTATTTTTTGAATTGAAGTTTTTTATTCACAGCAGGGTTATTTGTCAAGGTTCTTCTTCTCGTATTCTCTTTTAAAAAGGATAATGAGTTCTGTGGATAAATTATTATGGGATGTTTTTTTATTGATGGGACAAGTCCATCACTTGTCTCTTGGAGGTATATGTCTTATTTATTAAATTTAAAGCATTCTGAAAGTTTTAAGCTGTTTCAATTAAAACTGAAATATAAAACAAATCCGAATATTCGGCTGCTTTTATCTTGAAAATTTTGCATCCGGAAATATTGAGCTTATTAATTAATTTTTTTATGAATTGGAGGAGTTATGGCAAAGCAGAAAAAACCTGAAGGTGACTATGTAAAAAAAGAAATTATGTTGATAGTTGCCCTTATTGCCTTGGTTGTAGGTTTTTTGGGCGGAATTTTTTATAGTGCCTTTCAAG
>JAUXHH010000086.1 GCA_030621655.1 Desulfobacterales bacterium | reverse complement strand
TTCAAGATTCAGCGTAGATGCCGCCCTGTTTACCATATCCTGTACTTTTGTAAGGATTAAATTGCTTTGATCAGCAACTATACCTTGCTGTTCACGGCGGTGTTCTTCTTCCGTGGCAGTAGTGATCAGGTGCGAAAGCTGTTCCTGGTACTCCTGGACCATTGCTTCCACACCCTTGAGTTCAGCTTCTATTTCAGGTTTGTGGTGGCATTCATTGCAGCGCACCAGGGTTTGATTAACTTCTTTGGCATTGTTGATGATCTCATCAATATTTTCAGTCAAGTAAGCCTGTGAAGAGAAAGTATAACTTTGAATCTTCTGGAAATTGAAAGAAAGTGCCTGTCTGACGTCTTCAATTTCATGCAGGCTGATCAGATTACGGAGATTTGCGGTGGTACTAAGGAGATGGTAGAGGGATACCCCCGAACCTATCCCGGCAAAAATAAAGATGAGCGCAAAAGATATTATAATGTATTTTTTCATCGAATTAACCAATCATATGAAGATTAGTGTCATTCTCTATAATTTATAATTCAGGGACTCTGAAAGGCATATTTTTTCAGGTCTATGCCTGCTTCTTTTGCCAGGTCAAACACTGGCTGGTATTGGTCCTTGTCGGTTTCTATGAACCGTTTTGCGCCCAGTTGTTTGAGTACCTCTCTGCCTCCCGGGTCTCCTCGCAGGTTCAGTAACAGGTCTTTTAATTGTTCTCTGTATTGCCGGTCAATTTTTTTACTTACGCAAAATGTGTTGGATGGAACCTTTGGTGAGTTTGCCAGAATAACGAGTTCTCTGTCAATCCGTGGTTGCCATTTACGCATGCTTTTATAAATGGTACTTTTTGCTGCTCCTAAATCTGCCTTACCGTTCAGCACCAAAGAAATTGTCCTGTCATGGCTGCCGGAAATAAATTGTTCATTCAGATAAGTGTTTATATCATCAACCTCATGTCGCTTGAGCCAGGCTATGGGGAAGACAAATCCGGCTGTTGTTTTTTCAACCAGGGCCAGGGATTTGCCCTTCATGTCGGCCACTGATGTAATGTTGCTGTCCTTTCTGGCAAAAATATATCCCTGATAGGTTGATGTGTTGTCCATATTGATAGGTCGGACGAGGGGTACAACACCTAACTGGCTGATGGCCAGGGCCCCTGTAAAGGAGCCGAGAAAGGCAGCGTCAATCTCCTCCTCTTTGAATTTTTCAATAATGTTGCCGTAGCTCAGCATTTTAAGCTCGACTTCAATTCCCATGTGATCACTCAAGTAGGACGCAAGGAGTTCAAAGCGTTCTCTCTGCTTGAATATGTTCATCTCAGGCAGCAGGCCTATTACGAGGCTTTTTCCCCGGGAATCTGTCTCTGACGCCATGGAGATGAAAGCGGCAAAGGTCTGAATAAACAGGACCAGAAATATGAAGAAGTTTTTTCTTAAATAGAGGGTAATCATAATGAGCCCATTGCACAGGCCAAAGATATTTTGCGTAAATATGATCTTAACAGGCCCTGAAACCAGTTAATTTATTAACAGAAACGGAAAGTCAATTCTTAGCATAAAAAAATAATTGTAACCACGTAGTTTTGCAACATTTGGCATTATTTTGTGGAATTCAATTTAACTGTTTGCAACAGTCCCGCTGAATTAATTTGGGCATGATTTTTTCATTAATGGATTGACAAAGATTTGCATTTAAGACAAATATTTAACGTATCTTAAAAACATATAAAAACAGCAAGGATTAATTGCCAGCGGAGGAAGCCAACTATGTCCCGGAGACAGGTGTTCAGAAAAAATAAGGCAGTCCATCTCATTACCCTGCTTTTATTTGCAGGCCAGTTTGTTTCCTGT
This sequence comes from Desulfobacterales bacterium, assembly GCA_030621655.1. GTDB lineage: Bacteria > Desulfobacterota > Desulfobulbia > Desulfobulbales > BM004 > BM004. Next base: position 5,055 of record JAUXHH010000086.1, on the reverse strand, counting down.
GCTGCCGGCACCGGGGTTACACCGGAAGTTTCGCTTGAACCGGCACCTGCCCCGATAAGTATCGACAAGGCAGGAGATGATGCCAAAGTACTTGATGTCACCAACTATTACAGCAGGCCGGAGAATAACAATCCCAGGCCCGGGGGAGGGTTGGCAATTTTTGAAACAGAGAATTTTATAGGTTCCTCCCGTTGTGCTGTCTGTCATGAACTCCTGGTCGACAGCGCGGGAAACGATATGTCGATTCCGGGACACTGGCGTTCGACAATGATGGCTAATGCAGCCAAAGACCCTCTCTGGTTGGCAAAAGTCAGCTCAGAGGTAAAGCGTAATCCTGGCCTGAAAAAGGTTATTGAGGAAAAATGCGCTACCTGTCATATGCCAATGGCCTGGACCCAGGCATACAAACAAGGAGGGGAAAGGGTAATATTCGATAATGGGTTATTGAGTCCTCAAAATGATCTCCATGGCGCTGCCATGGACGGCGTTTCCTGCTCGCTCTGTCATCAGGTCCAGGATGAGAATTTAGGCCGGAAGGAAAGTTTCAGCGGCAAATTTGTCATCGATACAGGGGGAAAAGCGCCGGAAAGGAAGATTTTCGGCCCGTATAAAGATCCGGTGCAGAAAACAATGCAGCAGAGCGTCGGCTACACCCCGGTATTTGGTTCACAGATGAATGATTCAGCCCTCTGTGCCGCCTGTCATACCCTGTATACACCATTTGTGGATGGCCAGGGCAACGTGGCCGGTGAATTCCCGGAGCAGACTCCTTATCTGGAGTGGAAATACAGCGATTTTGGAGTAAATGTTGAAAATCGATATGATATTGGGGAGAATCCCGGCCAGGGCAAGATCTGTCAGGAGTGCCATATGCCTCATTCAGAGGCCGGTGGTGTCAGCATTGCCAACTGGGCCCCGCCGGAAGCAGAACCCAAAGACCATTTTTCCCAGCATCATTTTGTGGGGGGCAATGTTTTCATGCTCAATATCCTGCAGGACAATATTGGAAGTTTGCAGATTTCAGCCTCCACTGATGGAATAGAGGACACCAAAGAACGCACCATGCACCAACTGCAGAATGAAACCGCCAGCTTATCAGTAGTCGGCCTCAAGCATCGGGGTAATGAGATAACAGCAGAACTTAAGGTAGATAATAAAGTCGGGCATAAATTCCCTTCAGGTATTCCAACCCGGAGAACCTGGATACACCTGATGGTGGAGGATGCATCCGGGCAGGTGGTTTTTGAATCGGGCAAACCACTTGCTGACGGAAGTATTGAGGGTAATGATGCTGATAGCGACAGCATGGGTTATGAAAAGCATTATGATGAGATCACCAGGCCGGATCAGGTCCAGATTTATGAGGGAATTATGCTCAACACTGACAATGAAGTAACCTTTACTCTCCTACGTGCTGCAAAATATGCCAAGGATAACAGGCTGCTGCCAGACGGATTTGACAAGACTGCAGTACCTGCTGATATCGGTGTCTTCGGCATGGCGCTTTCAGATGGGGATTTTATTGGAGGTTCGGACCAGGTGACCTACAGGATTGATACTTCGGAGCATAATGGACCTTTTACTATAACTGCAAGGCTGCTCTTCACTCCGGTATCCTATTCCTTTGTCAAGGATCTGGCAAAGGATGAGGATTTGCCGGAAGTCAACCGTTTTATGTTTTTATACCGAAAAGCTGACAAGATGGGCCAGGAGGTCGCCGCTATCCGGACAACGGTTCAATAGCGGATTTGTTATTATATCGATATCAGAAGTTTGTTGTATGGCGAATTTGGCCCTGACAACCATAAAGATTGGAAAAGGAAAAAATGATACATAAAAAATCTCTCCATTATTTCCTGGGTGTTGCAGCAATCGGGTTTGTTTGGGTTTTTCAGGCCGGTTGCACAAAAAATGATGAGCAGCAGGCTGAGGAAATTGAGGAAAAGGGCAGGATAGAGCAGATGACCGACGAGACAGCTGAGAAAGCGGTAAAAAAGATACGTACTCCTATGGATAAAGCCCGCAACACTCAGAACCTTGGTGATGAAAGGCTGGAATCAATGGATAAAACCCTGCAGCAACAATAAGTGGAGCAGGAATTGCCATGATAGAATAAAGCAGTAACAGTTCGGCATGATCAATTTCAAATAATTCCAGCGGACTATTTTTTCTTTGCCTTGCCGGTTGCTTTCTTCTTCGGAGTTGCCTTTTTAGCAGTGGTTTTCTTTGGTGCCGCCTTCTTTACAGTGGTTTTCTTGGCTGCTACTTTTGGGGAAGTTGCCTTCTTTGAAGTGGTTTTCTTGATTGCCACTTTCTTGAGAACTGCCTTTCTGGCCGCAGGTTTTTTTGCTGCTGCCATAGTTTTCCGCTCCTCTTTAATAAAGAGATCGGTTGACAGATACCGTTCCCCGGTCGAAGGCAGTATGACTACGATCTGCTTTCCTGCGTTTTCCGAACGTACTGCTATCTGCATTGCTGCCCAAACCGCTGCACCTGATGAAATTCCACAGAGAATTCCTTCCAGTCTGGCAACCTGTCGGGCTGTTTCAAAAGCATCCTCGTTGGTAACTGTGACAATTTCGTCGATGATGTTGATATTTAATACATCGGGAACAAATCCGGCACCGATACCCTGGATTTTATGGGGACCGGGTTTACCGCCGGAAAGAATCGGTGAATCTGCAGGTTCTATGGCTACTGCCTTGAAAGAAGGCTTGCGGGCCTTGATGACCTCTGCAACTCCGGTAATAGTGCCACCGGTACCGACCCCGGAAATCAGGATATCAACCTGGCCCCCCGTATCGCTCCAAATCTCTTCAGCAGTTGTTTTACGGTGGATTTCAGGATTTGCCGGATTGGCAAACTGATTTGGCATATAAGCCTGGGGGTTATGAGCCAGAATGTCTTCTGCTTTTGCAATGGCACCTTTCATGCCTTCTTTGCCCGGAGTCAGAAAAAGTTCTGCTCCAAGGTGTCGAAGCAGGGCTCTGCGCTCTACACTCATGGTTTCGGGCATGGTAAGGAGCAGTCGGTACTTTTTTGCAGCGCAGACAAAGGCAAGGGCAATGCCTGTGTTGCCGCTGGTTGGCTCAACAATGGTGGTATGGGGATCGATCAGACCCTGGATCTCCGCCGCTTCTATCATGGAGACACCAATACGGTCTTTTACACTGGCCAGGGGATTCTGAAATTCGAGCTTTGCCAGGATTGTAGCATTGAGTCCTTTTGATATTCTGTTCAGCCTGACCAGGGGAGTTTTTCCAACAACCCCCGAAATATCCGTCTTGATTCCTGCCATGGTTATTTCCCCTTTTTCTGCATTTTTTTTCTGCCGTTGCCGGCATAAATGAGTTCCGGGCGCTTAAGAAGGACTTTTGTGTCAGGCGGCACACTTTCTGTTATCCATATGTTGCCGCCAACAACCGACCGTGCCCCTATGACGGTCTCCCCTCCTAAAATTGTGGTATTAGAATATATTATTACATCATCTTCAATCGTTGGATGTCTTTTTTTATATCGAAACTGATCTCCGGCGTCTTTTGGCAGGGATAATGCACCCAGTGTCACACCCTGATAAAGTCTGACATGATTGCCTATCTCAGTCGTTTCTCCAATAACGACACCGGTACCGTGATCAATGAAAAAACTTTCGCCGATTGTTGCTCCCGGATGGATATCAATACCGGAGAGGCTGTGGGCGTGTTCGGTCATGATGCGGGGTATAACCGGTACCTTCTGCTTATGCAGAAGGTTGGCCAACCTGTAAATGGAGATGGCCAGAAGTCCCGGATAACTGAAAATAATCTCATCGTATCCTTTGGCTGCAGGATCGCCTTCAAAGGCTGCCCTGATGTCTGTATCCATAAGTTTTTTGATTGACGGCAATTCCTGGATAATTTTCAAGGCAATTTCATGTCCCTGGTCAGCACAATTCGTGCACGGCAGGTCGAGCCGGAAGCAGTCATGCTGGAATGCTGAGATTATCTGGCGAGAAAGGTTTTCCAGGAAACTGGTGGTTTCCTGGCCCAGGTAATATTCCAGGTTTGCCTGTGCCAGGGTGGTCTGGGTAAAATAGCCGGGAAACAGGATGCGCCTGGCCTGATGAATCAGTTCCACCACAGACTCATTAGATGGAATCGGGATAGGTTCGACATGACTGAACGAGTTCTTATCTTCCAGCAGTTTTATCAATTTTTTAACCACGGCAGGCACTTTGTCATAGAGCAGGGTTGCCGGCTCAATAGCTGTATCGCACTGGTTGTATGATTTGAGAAATTTAAAATCTTTTTTCCTTTTCATTTTTTATCCCCTTTGCCTATGAGGAAAATTCCATAGGTGGCACGCCAATCCGGCAAAAAGTTTATAATATGTCCCTTGGTATCATGATGATGGGTGTTGATTGCCACCTCTTTAAGGACCGTGCAGCCCTGGCCCCGGGTGAATTTTCTGAAGTCTTTCAAGGTAATGACCCGGATGTTCGGGGTGTTATACCACTCATAGGGCAGCTGCTCGTTTTTGGGAGCAAGTCCTGTCATCAGCACCTGCATTCTGATGGACCAGTGGCTGAAGTTCGGAAAGCTGACGATTACCTTTTTGCCTATTACAAGAAGAGATTTGTGCAGCTTTTCCGGGTAATATACCTGCTGCAGTGTCTGGCTTAGAATGACATAATCAAAGGTGTCTTCCTGGTAATCAAGCACCTCTTCATTGATGTCACCCTGCAGCACGGATAAACCCTTTGCGATGCACAAAGCGGCCTTGGATTCACGGTTTTCGATACCTGTGCCATTGACCCCTTTATTCTGCTTTAAATAAAGGAGCAGGTCGCCTTCACCGCAGCCAAGATCCAATATTTTTGAGCCTGGTTTAATCCAGGATGCAATAATCTGGAGATCAAAACGCTTGAGTTCCAGAGATGTTGTGTCAGCCAGCTGATTCATTTAATTTTGTTTTGCGTAATTAAGGGGACAGAATTGAATTATCAACTAACTAAACAGTTGATGATTGACAGACACTGTCCCTTTTTTGTTCTTTTACTCCCTTGTCATCTCGAAC
>JAUXHH010000209.1 GCA_030621655.1 Desulfobacterales bacterium | reverse complement strand
TGATCCGAGAAAATGGGAATTACAGAACCCCCCCTGGCTCCTCTTCCGCTGGTCTAAAATAATTGCCCTGGCACTTGCCGAATCCCCGGCAATTGTTCCCTGGAGAGAAAGCTGCAGGCTTGTTTCCTCAAGGGTTTCAATTGGCCCTACCTCTTCAACCGGGACCGCCTCGACTTTCTCTGTGGCTCCAAAAATATTACGTTCAACAATTTTGGTATACACAGGAGCGGCCAAAGACTTTTTGCCCCGCATCTCAACTTCTTTGAGCGCCACAACCTTGGGGCCGCCCATCTGGTGCAGTTCAATACCAATTACCCGGTAAAATGTATCCACTACGATATAAGTGATAACAAACAGGGCAAGGAGATTAAGCAGTATGTGTATCTGTTTTGGCATTTGTATAATTTTGTATCAGTTTGCTTTTGCCAATGTCACATGAAAACATTGTACCAGGTTGTTGTTCAGAGAAGCTTGAATTTTGGATCGCCAATGGTCCCGGTTAGAGTAAAAAAATACTGCCCTCTCTTCACCCGTTTCTTCATTGCCTTCAACAGTTCACGAACTTCCGGATAATTCTTATAAAATTCAGCCAGTGGCTCCAATGTCCCTCTCAGGTTAAGCTGGCTCAGACGTATATCATTTTGCAACTGTATAGAGCCGGTCATGGAACCGTTAACTTCAGGGCCTTCCAGCTCTGCCTTGATAATTGTTATCTCCCGTCTCCTTAATTTTGCTTCCAGTTTGATGCTCTGCAGATCTAAAGAGGTTATATTGAAAACCGGAGGCTGAAACAGCAGCTCACCATCGCTCAGCCGCAGATCAAACCTGCCACTTCTTCCTGCCGCATTTGCAGATTCATTGTTATATACAATTTCACCGCTAAGATTGCCGATTACCCCGGTCTTAAACTTTTCATTCAGAAAATTATAATCTGCAAGAACAAAATCCCTGAACGTTATCTCGCCTGTAATGTCCTTATCCGCACCTGTGAAATGAAGCGTGCCCTTTATATCACCCCTGTAAGCCTTTCCGGCCAGGTCAACACTGTATTCTCCCTTGATGTACTTCAGGATATGAGGCCCGATAAAAAAACTGTCTGTTTTAAAAACAGCCGGTCCTGGTTTATTACTCAAGTAAATTTCACCGGATGTAATCCGCAGGCCCGCTGGTATCCATGGCCGTATCTTTTCAGCCTTAAAACCGAATTCCGGGTTTATCCTGCTGACGCTGTTGTCCAGGAACTCCTCCACAGCCTGTGCCGGAAAGAGGAAATAAAACAATATGACAGCGACCAGGACAACGTATAACGTATATCCCAGCCATTTCTTATTTTTTGCTTCTGAAGCCATTATATCTTATGTCTGCTCTGCTTCTATTTTAATAATATTCTTCATTTGTCTTTTAATGTTTTAACGATCACTTCATTACTATTTGGTGAAGGTCAAAACCTGCAATATTGCATCAAGGTATTGGGTTTCCTTTTTGTTGGTCTGTATGGAAATCCTCTTGATGCTCACCAGCTTACCAGGGGATTCAATGAGTTTCAGATAGCCGACCATCTGGCCTAATGTTATTTTCTCAAGTTTCATTTCAACCAGAGACTCTTTAAAAGGGCCGCTACCGGTTGAAGCTGAAGGTTTCATGTACTTTATGTTTTTCTTGACTCCTGCGTCTCCTGCTGCCTTTTCCAGAAAGGAGAACAGGGTGAAACTTTTCGGACGGCCTGCCAGCCTTTGAGCAAGGATATCCGCATCCTGCTGCAATGCCAGGTATTCCTGGCGTAAGCCTACCATTTCCTGCAGGTTCATCTGCTTGACTGTTACATTAGCAGCATACCGCTCCCGTTTCTCAACAAAAGGCATAATCGCCAGCTCAATCACCAGGGCAGATACTACGACAATGACAGCCAGGGATATGAGATATTTTTCTCTTTTGGCAAGTTGCATATTTTTAAGGGGTCAAGGGTTCAAGGGGTCAAGGGGCCGAGGGTAAAAAGCCTACTTCCACAAACCCCTGGTTGCCGGTTCCTGCTTCCTGTTTCCTGCTATATTTTATAACATTAGATGCCTGCAGTCTTTTAACTCTCACTCTACCCTCTGCATTTTAATTTCAAACCTCACTCCTTCGCCTGACTGGTCAAGATTTGCTGTGGCAATAGTAACATCACGATACGTATCTGAAGACTCCAACCCCTTCTTAATGGAATCCACGGTATTAAAAGTATCTGTTTTGCCCCTTATCTGCACCCCGTCCTGGTCAACCACCATCCTGTCAACATGGATTTCCAGGTCCGCAGGGACCCTGCTGGATATATCATTTATAATTCCCAGAAATGTTCTATGCATAGTAAGTCCGGGAGCTGCTCCCGATGCATTTTTCAATTCACCAATTTTTGTCTTCATCTGGTGTACCGGCTCAACTATATTGGTTACTTTCGGAAAGGTCTGGGTGAACAGCTCCTTTATCCGGTTATCCAGGCTGGCATTTCTTTTTTTAAGATCCCGGTAATCAACGCCAAAATTGACAGCAAGCAATAGGAAAATAATACCCAGGTAAAGTGAGGCGCGAATAAGCTCCTTCCTGATCTTGACAAATTGTGTCGTAACCTGAAACTCTTCACGCCTGAAATTAAATCCTTTGACCTTTTTGCCTTCTCTCAGGGCAAGAGCAAGTCCATTATCCATGAGTGCAGGGTTGTAAAGCCCGGTCAAATGTTGACTCAGTTGGATGTTGCCGGTATTTTCTCCCAGGTTTACGTTGGATACTTTTATATCCAGTTCTTTCCCTAAAATTTCAGCAGTTACCGGGACCAGAGCCCCCGGTCCTGTAATAAACACTTCTTGAGGCTGCAGGTTCGTTCCTGTCTCAACCTGAAAACCACGCAAAGTCAAATTGATTGACCTGCACAGGGATACCAAACCTGTCTCATACTGTTTGTCATCAGGCAAGTCTGCCTTCTCCCTCTTTGCAGCAAGTGATGCAACATCTGCCAACCCCTTACCGTTAAATGGCACATGCCTCATAAGAACAATTTTTTTGTCAAGAAAAAGAAGAATGGAGCATATTCTGGAACCAAGACACAACAGCATGCCATTTTCAGGGCTGTTTTCCTGCATCAGAACCTGGCTGACCAGGGAAACATTTCGGATATCAAGAACCTCAGGTTCAACCTCAAAGGACTCAAAGTTGGCTAAATGCTCTTGAATATAGCCCCGGTTGACAGAGGCGGCAATAAGATTAGTTTGCGTGCCGGTCCGGTCAACATCAATGAAATCAATCAACTGCTCTTCAATAGAAGAGCCCATCAACGTCTCAAGCTCAAAACCGAGTGTCTGCCTTATTTTCTTATGATCGGTGAACGGCATGCTCAGATTCCTGAAAGAAACGCGGCCATCTTCGACCACGCTGTTACACACCGAGCCCTTCGAATCAATCTGTTCACACACACCACGCAGGGCAGCACTGATACCGCCGGCTTCAGTTATGGGGACGGCGGAGCAACCGGTAATCTGGTAGCCCTGCATCAGGCTTTTCACCTGGACCGCAGCAACGGTATCTTCACTTATGTCCAGACCGATTATTGTTCGAGGCATAGAGGTTTTGGCAAAAAATAAAATTATAATAAAGGGTCATGCCTGCATTGACAAAGAAAAGGCGGCATAACCCCTGCAACTCTCGCAATCCTTAAACATCTTACTATAAGTCATTTAAATCATTAAGACCAGTATACGCTAC
>JAUXHH010000226.1 GCA_030621655.1 Desulfobacterales bacterium | reverse complement strand
TTTTTTTTATTTTGGAGCGTTTAATTTTTCTGATATTCATGGCTAGTAGACGAAAAAATTATATAAATATTTTATTGATAGTTGTTGGAGGCGAAGCGTTTTCCCCTTCCCCCAGTCTTCTAGCCTGGGTTTCTCACAAGCCGAGACGCCGGATAGACAAAGTGTAAGGAGGTTGAGCTATACTTTAGTATGCACCCTTAAAAACAGGGTATAAACTAAACGCCTTACACTGCAGGCTATACGGATGTATCGGCTTGCCTTGTGCGAACAGTTCAGCATGTTTTTTATTTACAGCATTCGTAAACACTCTGTTCCTGTCAATATCCCCTATACCATCTTCCATGCCCTCAGACTATTACCATTCACTATTAAATGCTGAAATGTTCGTGAGAAATACGGGCTAGACCCATTGCCCCCTGTCTTTTATACTTTCATCATTTTAAGCACTAAAATTCCTACCTCATAAAGCAAATACAATGGGCCGCCCATGAGCAGCATGTTGACGATGTCGGGCGTGGGTGTCAGGAGTGCGGCCATGATGCTGATGATAAGTACAGCATACCGGCGGTGCTTCTCAAAGGTTTGACGGGTGCAGATTCCCACCTTTGCGGCAAATACCATAAAAATGGGAAGTTCAAAAATGACTCCGAACGCCAGAATAAAGATGGTGACGAAATTCACGAATTTGCTGATGGCTATTACCGGCTTGAGCTGGCTGGACTCGAAGCCGAGAAGGAATTTAACGCCATAGGGCAGGGTGATGAAATAGCAGAAACCTGCACCAAGATAGAAAAGTATGGTGGTAAAGAAAACAAACCAGGCAAGAGTTGATTCTTCAAGTTTGAACGGTTTACCCAGGGCCATCCAGAGACAGTAGAGTATTCCCGGCATAAGGACAAAGATAGTGACAAAAAAAGAAAGTTTGACATGGGCCAGAAAAGGTTCAGCTACGGTAAAAAAAGCCAGTTGCTGTTGGAGATGATTCTGCAGACCCGTAAGTACTGTGGGCGAAAGTATATACAGGGCAGCAGTTCCTATGATGACTGAAATTCCAAGGAGACGGATTGATTTTCGCAGTTCTGACAGGAATATGAGGAGGTTGCTGTTTATTTTCAAGGGTGCTGTTTACCAGTTAATTCTTTTGTATTTTAAAGCCAGTCTATGTACCAGAAAATATTTCATAACGCATGTCAAATTGGACGAAGAAAAAAAATAAAAGCTCGGAGTCTTCCATTATTCCATCACTCCAATTTCTAAATATTCCTTATTTACGGATTGACAGCAGGAAGCTGTTTCACTAATAGTAGTTGGCTGAGTAAAGATCAACATTCATCTAGTAATCGATAATGTACTTAAATAACACAAGGCCTGACTATGCTTGAATTGCGTTTTATCAGAGAGAACCTGGAGCTGGTTAAAGAAAAGACAGAATTCCGGGGTATTAAGGATTCCAGGGTAGAAGATTTTGCAGCAGTTGATATAAACAGGCGCGAGTTGCTTACCGAACTTGAGAGTTTGCAAAACAGGCGCAAGACAGTTTCAAGTGAAATCGCTGAACTCAAAAAACAGAATAAGGATGCTGAGTCTCTGATTCTGGAAATGCGTAAGACGGGAGAGCGCATCAAGGATCTTAAGAAACAGGTGGCTTCTGTAGAAGAAGACCTGCAGGAAATCGTTATGGGAATTCCCAACCTGTGCGATGACTCAGTTCCACAGGGAATGGATGACAGTGAAAATATTGAAGTCCGGCAATGGGGTAAAATTTCTGAATTTTCTTTTGATCCTAAACCACACTGGGAGATTGGCGAGGCTTTGGATATTCTGGATTTTGAGCGGGCCGCGAAACTTTCAGGGGCCCGCTTTGTCTTGCTCAAGGGCTTCGGCTCAAAATTGGAACGTGCTCTGATCAATTTCATGCTTGATCTCCATACCCAGAAACATGGTTATACAGAGGTCCTGCCGCCTTTTATGGTCAATTCAGCCTCAATGACATCCACCGGGCAGCTTCCCAAATTCGAAGAGGACCTTTTCAGAATAAAAGACTGGGATCTATACCTGGTTCCCACTGCTGAGGTGCCTGTGACAAATATCCACCGGAATGAGACCCTGGCTGAAAAGCAGCTGCCGATCAAGTACTGTGCCTATACCCCCTGTTTCCGTTCAGAAGCAGGATCATACGGTAAGGATACCAGAGGGCTTATCCGGCAGCATCAGTTCGACAAGGTGGAACTTGTAAAGTTTGCCCGTCCTGACGAATCCATAGACGAACTTGAATCACTGCTGGCAGATGCCGAGGAAGTGCTGCAGCTGCTGAAGCTGCCTTACAGGGTTGTAAATTTGTGCACCGGGGATCTCGGTTTTTCCGCAATAAAAACCTATGACATCGAGGTTTGGATGCCGGCCCAGAACAAGTACCGGGAAATTTCGTCCTGCAGCAATTTCGGGGATTTTCAGGCCAGGCGGGGAGGTATCCGCTACAGGCCCAGAAACAGCAAGAAAAGTTCTCTGGTCCACACTCTGAACGGCAGTGGCCTTGCAGTTGGCCGCACCCTGGCAGCCATCCTGGAAAATTTCCAGCGCGATGACGGTTCAGTTTACCTGCCTGAAGTCCTGGAGCCTTATTTTGAAAAGAGATTCTAATTGATCTCTATTCTGTTTCTTCCTTTTTTCTTTGCCTGATAGATGGCAGAGTCCGCCCTGGTTAATACAGCATTGCTTTTTTTGTCGGAATCCAATATCTGGCTGATACCTATGCTGATAGCGAACGGAATGGTCTCCTGTTCATAAGTGACTAGGATTTCCTCCGCAATGGCCCTGATACGTTCAGCAATGATAGCAGCACCCAGGCTGGGTGTACCGGGAAGCATAGCAATGAATCCCGCACCACCATGTCGGGCCAACAGGTCAGAATCACGCAAAGTTGATTTACATAAAATTGCAAATCTTTTCAGGACAGCATCTCCTCCAGACTGGCCGTATGTGTCATTTATCTCTTTGAGCTTGTCAATAGCGATATGGAGGACTGAAAGTTTGTTTTTATATCTTTTGGAAATGGAGAATTCATTTTCAAATATCTGCAGGAAGTATCTTCTGTTGAATGCCCCGGTAAGAGGGTCAGTTTCAGAAAGATCCGCTACCTGTTCTTCCAAGTTTTTCCTTTGAGTGACATTTATAGGAAACCAGATAGCGGAGTTTATTTCATTATTATGATCTTTAAGAGGATATATACGAGCTTCAAACCACTGCCTGCCTTTCGGGTTATCCGCAGGAGAACCGGCAATATCTTCCGAACCAAGGAGGTATTCGATTGTCTGCAAAGAATTTTTCTCTATGGATTCAGAGATTACCTGCATAAATGCATCGGACAGATTTTCAGGTAGAACGTCATGCAGATATTTACCAATGAGAAATTTACCGCCATGATAGGGTGACCGTTCTTTGCCGCCAATTAAATCCAGA
>JAUXHH010000024.1 GCA_030621655.1 Desulfobacterales bacterium | reverse complement strand
TGATATAAAGCCAGCTTGTGCTGTAACAGTAGCTGTTTCAATGATAGTTGACGACTGCAGGGTTATTCTAGCTATACCGTCTGCACCCGTTTGAACACCAAGAACCTGTTGACCGGTACAGAGGGCAGCACCGATAACACAAATAGAGCCGGCAGTTGTTGTGAAGTCAACAGATACACCCTCTAAAGGGGTTCCGGCTGCCGTGACCAATGCCTCAATTAATGCTTGATTATTGCCGACAGCAACAGCCTCCACTGTATCAGGTGTTGCAGTTACTGCAACAGTATCAAGACCCGGCGTAAGAACACCAATTGCAAAGGTACAGCCGGGGACGTTTGGGAGGTTTGTTGAGTCAGTTGTGCAGGTGCCATCGGGAAGGGTATAGAAAACGTTGGTTCCCGATATAATTATAGTATCACTCGCTGGTATATTAAAAGTTCCTGCCGTATAGGTAACTGAAGCTACACCATTTACTGTTGCTGTGCTTGAAGGACTCAGGCTGCTGCCGCTATTATTGGGATTGATCTGGAAAGTAAGGGTTTCACCGTCTACTGCCACCCCAGCAGCGGTTGCCAAAACGGATATAGTAGCTGTACCTCCAGAGTCCACAGTCGATGGGGCACTTATGTCAAGTGTATCTATTCCTCCACCACCACCTGTTATTGTTATAGTGGTCTCGTCTCCGCCACATGAGATGAGAATCGTTGAGGAAGCAAGAAGAACAAGCGCTAACAGCCAATAACGGAAACCAGCCGATACCGATCTGAATTTTGTGGGTATTTCCATGGAAAGCCCTCTATAAATGAATTGCAAATTTGCGGGTTAGCCTGAGCAGCAGCTTTACGTTGAAATTTCAGCTCCCTGGTTCCCTTTTTCCTTTTACATAATTGCTTTGTTCTTGATCCAGAAATCGTCAACCAATAAGGTTGTCGCCCTGTTTACAGCTGTTTTGAACATTTCACTTGAACGCTTGTCGCCATAGATAGACTCTGGGGCCACTTTAACTTCTGCCCTGTTGGTCCAGACCACTTCGCCTGTTGCCGAATCCTGCACCCAGATGCGCAGGTGAACAATGGCCTCCGGCGTGTCGCCGCTCTTATTGACAAGATGTGCTGCACCGGCACCGACAAGTCCCCAGGTGACAGAATTCCAGAACTGACCGCTACTGTCACCGCTTGAGACGGTTGTTGTACCACCGGGAGTGATGGTTGTTGTCGAAGACTCAGGAGTAAAAGGGGTGCCCGCATTATAGCCTATTATGGCACCGGCCAAGCCCCAGAGTGCTATGTTGTTCAGGTCATCGTACTCTTCTGTTTCAGCAAAACCGAAAGCTGCCTGAGTTGTTCCTTTCATGATGAAAGGCAGGATACCTTTCTTCCTCATACTCCATGTATGTTCTTTCTGCAGGTTATATTCGATGATCCGCCCGCGTATAATGTAGTCTGCGTTAAATCTGCGCCCAAGCTTGGAAATATTTTTTTGGTTAAGTCCATGGACGCCGGGAGCGTTTGCCGGATTAGCTGACCCGCCGCTTAAGGCTCTGGTCTGCGCTTTATCCGCCTCAATCCATTTTTCGAATTCTGCTTTCATCGTATTCGACCATTCTCCGTCAAGCTCTTCTTGCAGCATCGAAGAGCCATCCTGGGCCGGGAGTCTGATGATATTGGTATCCACCAGGTACTGGGTTACATCCTCCTGAATCGGCAACTTAAAGCCTTTGCCGACAAACTTGTCAGTAAGGGATTCTGATACGCTTCTGCTCCTTTCATACACAGAAATGACATCGTCCCCTGACGAATAATCAGCAAAAGGCAACAACACGACGGTTTTATCAGTCGCGCAGACATCAGCCGCTGGGGCATCCGGGACATGGAGGGTTCCGGTGACAGTATGTCCCGAACCGCAGCCACTAACGAACAGTGCCAAAAAGCCGTAGAGAAAGAATCTTTTAACTGACATGGTGGAATCTCCTTCCAAATTTGAATTCGGTTTTGCTATTTTTTCTAAATTTAAACTTTTCAAATGCTCTCCTGAGTTCATATAATCCTTGGCCTCAAAAGAATAACCAGTTCCTTTCTGACAAGGGCTTCCGCTTTATTGCCGAATATGTATTTCAGGCCCGGGAGATTGCCCAGTCCGGTAACGTTGCTGCTTTCGTCAACTTCAACAGAGCTTATCAGGCCGCCGACAATGAGCATCTCGCCGTTATTCAAACGCACAATAGTGTTCATGGTCCTTTCCCGAACAAAGGGAAGTCCAACCTGGTTCAAGCCGAATTGCCGGTATTCAATGGGTTCTTCAAGCTGAGAGATCATGGGAATGATGCTCATGACAATTTCATTATCACTCATTATCGTTGCATATACTTCAAGGCGTAAGCCGGAAATCACCTGGGCCGTTGTGGCAGCTGTTGTCACAACCCCTTCATCGGTCGTGGTCTCCACTTCGCTTATATAGGTGACATTATCGCCGACATAGATGACAGCCGGCTGACCGTTCATGACACTGATCCTCGGGTTGGCCAGCACCTTGGTCGAGCCCTGCTCCTGAAGCAAATCCAGAACAAGATCAAAAGACTTGGCAGCCAGGGAGATGGTATCAATAAAACCTCCTGAGTCCGGATAAATCACCCCGCCAGTGCCAAAGTTCACGTTAAAATTAAAAGCACTGTCTTTCAGCAAGCCGCTCCAGTCAATTCCATTTTCAGAGCTTCTTTCAAGAGTAACCTCAAGGATCTTAGCCTCAATGCTTATCTGCTTGTACATCTCCTCCTTGAGGGTATCCACATATATGCCGACCTTATCAAGTAAAGGCCTGGGAGCTGTGACCGTAATCAGGCCAAGAGACGGGTCAACAGAATAGAACCCGCTGGATGTCTGCGTAATAGTGGCTCCCTGGGGAGCAAGTGGCGCTCCTTCCTCTTCGCCTTCGTCTGAAGGCGGGGCAGCTGTTGGAGGCGGCTGATATCTCTGAGCCCAGATATCAAGAATCTGGATAAGGTTATTCCTGATTATCTCCCAGCGACTATTATCAGAATCGGTATTGGTTGTGGTGCCGCCAGAGGTGTTAATATTTGCCTGCCCCTTGATGCGTGGAGGCAGGGCTACATGATATTTTCGGGTTTCCTTGAACTTTATGATAACGGTATTGCCTTTTAACTCATAGAAATAGTCCACCTGGCGCAGCATATTCTCAATGGCTATGAAAAAATCATCATTGGCCCTTATATCAACATCGACATAAACATACTGGTCAACATCACTGGCCCAGCTGACATTCATATTGTGCAGGGAAGCAAGACGCTTCATGATGTCGCGCAGCGTCACAGGACCAGCGGTGGTAGTGATATCAGCCCCGACTTTTAAAGTCAGTTCCTCATCAACATCTGCAGCATCTTCACCCAGCCTTGTATCCTTTATTAAATAGGAAGGTTTTTGAAAGCGGACCGGGAGAGATCTTCCCGCCTCTTCTTCTGCAATAGCAGGAGATATAATTTCCGGCTGTACCGGCTGTATGGCGCTTTCACGGGGCTCTCCGGCAACCTCTACAGCAACTGATGTACCGCTGGCTGCAGAGGGCTCCATCCCTGATGACTGCGTCGATTGAGAAGCACAACCCAGTAGAATAAGCATTGCACTTACTGCAACTCCGGTCAGTAGTACTCTTTTTTTGGCAAGCATAGACTTTTTTCCCAACATTATTTTTGGTTGTGATAGCTGTTCAATTTTCATCGAGTACGCCCCACCAATATATTTTCACTTACAGTAACTATATTCCACTTACATCTGTCCCTTGGATTTCACTTCTTTTCCATGACCAGGCGGCCCTTTATGTAGCGAGTTAAATCCGCAGGCAATTGATATCCTGACAACAAGATGGCGCGATACTCTGCTGCCGCTTTTTCACTATTGCCCTCTTTATCGAAAATTCTGGCCCGGGCTATCATTGTATCAAGCGAGTCTCCATACTGATCCTCATGCCGGGCCAGGAGAAGCAGGGCATCCAGATAGTTACCATTCTCCTCAGAGAACATGGCATAACTTATCAAGGACTCACTGTCAGGCCTTTTGCCGCTTACAGCCTGATCAAAATACTCTTGAGCCTCGGCATTTTTTTTCATATTAGCCAGGCCGACAGCTGTATACAATGCGCTTGTCTGGTCATTCTCGTCTATCTTCAACGCCTCTTTTCCATAAAAGACAGCCTTGGCATTCATTCCCAGGTGCACCAGATAAAGGGATGCCAAACGGGCGGCAAGTTTACCGTTTTCCGGCCACATGTCATATGCCTTTTCATAAAGCATGAGGGCATCTTCATATTCTTCCTGCCTTTCAAGGCCACGGGCCTGTCTCGTCAACTTCTGAGCCTCCAGTGTTTCAGGAGACAATTTCATTTTCTGAATGACCTGTAACTTTTCACCTTCCTCCAGTATCGCCCTGTCTTTCTTGACAGCAACCACTTCCTCCTCACGGTCCGGCCATTCAAAATCTCTGCCTTTGGGAGCAATTACAAGGGTGTTATAGCGTTCTATGGCCTGGAGATTCTGCAGATTTAAAATGACATCCAGCACAAAATCCCAGGGGACATTATCGAGTGCCAGGGTAAGATTACCTCCTACACCTTGAGCAATGACAATGTTCAACCCACTTATTTCACCAAAGAGCCTGAAAACATTATGCAGGTCAATTTTATAAAAATCGACAGTGATTGGCTGCTTTTCGTATCCGGCATAAGTGAATTCATCCAGAACCTGAGGTGCTGCAGCAGACACAGGGGACTTGGCAGGCATGGCAACTGGTTCCGCTTCTTCAGGCTGAGCCGACTCCATCTCATTTTCCATTGGCTGCTCAACAACCTCAGCTTGTGGTGCTTCCGCTACAGGCATTTTTTTTGCTGATGCAACTATGGCTGGGGTTTCTGTCGCCACCGCCATGGCCCCTGTTTGCTTGAAGTTAATTACTATATCATTGACATCCCGTTCAACGGTATAGCTCGCATCTCCAGCCGTATACATTTCAAGCCTGGCTATAAGGGGTTCCTTATCATCCAGGATATGTCCCTTAATTTGCTTAACAGGACCTTCTCCCGGAATCATAGGGAGTTTCAGGGACTCTGTAAACGAACCATCGGCAATATCGAGGATAACCCTCTGGGGCTCAAACAGCTCATACATTGTAAATGTTGGTGGTGCCGAGCCTGTAACCCGAAACACAACACTTTCGTCAGACTTGATGGTTTTAATCCCTGTAATCTGATACGGACCAGGGGCCGCAAAAGCAAGCTGCTCGGCCACAGCCTTATTCACATTACCTGCTAAAAAATAAGTGAAAAGCAGCATTGCAAACCATAACACAGTTGTTCTGAAGCATACCCTGTGGGTCATTGCTATTTTTCCCCCTCTTGATTCAAGACCATTTCAACGGTTTTATATATTTTGTCTCCGGCCAGGTTGTAGGTATAATTTTTGACAATCACCTTATTCGGCACAATGGCCTCAACAACACCGGTCCTTCCCACTAAAATTCCTGCACGAATTATATACCCCTGGTTATTTGAATCCTGCACCATTGCAAACTGATCGGCAGCACTCATTACTATTGCCACCACAGCGAGCTGCCCCGGTTCAAATTTCCTCATCCCGGTCAACTCTTCAACAGGTGTCTTGGTGGCCACCACCCGTTCCCGCACAAATGGCACAAATGGATCTGTCCGTCTTTCCCTTTTATAGACAAAAGAATCATCTGCTTCCCGAAAAAGGATGGCTGCCATTTTTTCCGTAAACTTCAATTCTTTTTGTTCTTCTGCAGCTTTTTCCTCAGCAGCAAAAACGTACATGCTCTGCAGGCCCGTAATGACAAGGATAGCTGTTAGAAAAAAAATAGATTTATGTATACGCTTTAAATTCACAGTATCTCTTTATCTCTTTTTTTTGCCCTTTTTGCCCTTTGGGGCTGTTTGGGCTGCAATTTCAGCTTCATCAAGAAATCTATAGGTAATAAGATTTATTTTTGAAGAAAGAAGCATCTCTCCCCGTTGCATCTTAGGGGAGCCCAGGCTGATATTGATTGCTGAGACAATTCGATCCAGCTTGCTGACCTCATACAAAAATGTCCCTATATTATGATATGGCCCGGTTATATTCAATGAAACAGGTATCTGTGCATAGAACTCTTTCTTGCGCTCGGGTCTCGGTGAAAATCGAGCCATATTCAATCCTGAATTGGTGCCGAGTGCGGAGATATTGGTTAAAAGGGCTGGTATTTCCTTTTTCTGCGGCAATAGAACGGATGCTTCCGCAAACAAACGCTGGGTTTCCTCCATTTCGGCCAAATGCTCATCAAGCTTTGCAGCCCTTGCCTTTGCTCCGGCAATCTCCTTCCGCAGTTTTACCGCCTTATTTTCCAACCCCTTTATCTCCTTGGTTTTGGCTGTAAAGTGGAGAAAATAAAAGGCAATGACAGGCGCAATTATTATCAGCACAAATATGGCAATAACAATTTTTTTGTCGAGAGGGACGACCCTTTTCTCCAAAAAGGAATCAAAGGCCTCTTTTATCTTATTTAGTTTCATCCGTGCTGTCTATCGCTTTGACTGATAAAAAGTTTACTGAAAATAATCGTTATTTCTTAAATTGCAAATATGTGAAGTTCAAAATTTACTGCTCAACCTACTTCTTGACTTTTTTCTCCCCGGCTGCCACTTCTTGGTAATCTGCATTTACTACTGGGATGGTTAATGAAAAAGATTTAAACTGCCGTCCGGAGACACCTTTAGTGGAAGTGCCTGAAAGTTCAGCGCTTCTAAAATAGGGTGAGGTTATAATTGTTTCCATATAATCTGCAATAGTTGCATTATCCAGTGCAATACCGGATATCTTTAATATGGAGCCGTTAAATGTCATTTTAGTAATCCAGAGGCGGCTTGATGGGGTCAAGTTGGCCAGTTCGTCCATTACCCGCACTGTCAGCTGCGAACCTTTTTTCAACTGGCTGATGGTATTGAGTTTGGTTTCAAGAAGCTTCTGATCTTTTTTTAGCTTTTCAATCTGATTAATAGTGGTCTGGTACTTTGCTTTTTCTTTAGTTAAAGCCGCTATCGAGGCCTTCAGTTCTCCCACCTTGAAGCCAAGAACCAAAGCCACCAGACCCAGAATTGCCAGCACCCCCAACAGGGATACACCCATCCCCAATATCTTATTCCGGGCCTGTATCTTTTTCTTGATCTGCCTTACTGGAAGCAGGTTAATATAGATCATGCCTATCTCACAATTCCGAAGGTCTGATAGCGAGCCCAAGGGCAATTGCCATCTCAGGGCCAATATAATTCAAGTACGTCTGGTCAATATTTTTGCTGTCGGCCTTAATTTTCGCAAATGGATTCAATTGCTCAACCTGAAGGCCGATCTCCTCGGCAAAAAACTGATCCAGTCCCTGAATCCTTGAACCACCACCACTTAAAATGATTTTGTTCAAAGCCATATCGGGATTATTGGTATAATAGAGGTCGATCGCCTTTTTCAACTCAAGAGCCCATTGCGTACAGGTATTGGCATAAATTTCATCCAGGTCCTTCTGTTTTTCCTCAACAGGCTCATAACCCATTTTAAGGCCCTCTGCCTCTTCAATGGTAATGCCAAATCTGTTCTGTATCTGGTCAGTCAACTGCCGGCTGCCAACAACAACATCACGTGCCAATACAGATATGCCCTGGGACACAATATTGATACTCATCTTGGTTGCACCGATATCAACCAGGACCACGTTTTCATTGAGGCTGTAATTGGTATCATAAATATTTTCCAGAGCAAAGCCGCCTATGTCTACAATTACCACTTTCAGACCGGCAGACTGGAGCATGGACAGGTATCCCTCAACAACTTCTTTTTTGGCTGCAACCAACATAACATCTGTGCGGTCATAATCTTCCGTGTTGGTATGCAGGTCCTGATAATCAAGAAAAACATCTTCAATATCAAATGGAATATATTGCCCAACCTCTGTCTGGATATATTCGTCAAGATCATTTTCTTCCATAACGGCGAGATTAATCTTTTTAACGATAACTGAATATCCAGATATCGATATTGCCACCCTTTTTTCTTTTAATTTTAAATTTTTAAACAGGGAATTTATGATATTTGCAACCTCTTCGGGTTCCTGCAAAATACCATCTTCAACTGCACCTTCCGGAAGCTTTGAGCTTCCGAGGTTCAAAAGTTTAAAATCATCACCAGACTTGACCACCTGGCAAATCTTTATTGAATGGGATCCAATATCTAAACCGACGGGAAACTGCTCTTTCTTGGCCGAAAGCAGTTTTAATTGGGGAAGCTTTATTTTGGATAGAGAAAAACCACCCATAGTTCACCATGTAAGGAGGTTTATTATTTACGGTACGTTACCAGCGTGCATCAGAAACTATATAAGAGCAAAATACAAGCACGTTTTATATTTTAATGTGCTGTATTAGCTAGCCCCTAATATTCGTTACAATAGAGGACATAATTTATTTTTAATGTCAAGTAAAATCTCCACAACAAGCCGTTTTATATATAAAAAATTTTATTTTAATACATTTTCTCTTGCCCGGCTTTTTCAACACGCAAACATTTTATTCCCTGGCAATAACTGTGCCAGTTAATTTTGCCATTCATAATTTTTCTGTAAATTCAAAAAAAACCACCGCAACAAAGGGTCCTTAAAATTATAATTCCAGGGCAGCGATACCAACAACTATCTAATATTATTGGGTAGTTTCGAAGAAACTCTGCATAACATATAACTCTGGCGATAATTTCCCACATTAAATAACTGTGCATCAATTCATTTCATCATACCATTTAAAACGGTATTGCATGAAGGTAAACCTTTTTTACGACCGTCTGCAGGAAGAGCAATTTATGCAAATAATGTTTACATCTCTTTTGCAAATCATAGCAAATATGCAGCATATTCTGAAGGACACTCATTATTTCATAAAGTGTGCTTGCGGAGGATAACCCAACCTTCATATTAAAAAAACCAACCCTTTAATCCTTCTTGTGTTTTAGCCTGTTATAGTTTAAAACATTGCAGATTTTAAAATTAAGGAGTTCTACCATTGACTGAAGAAATCTCTCAACCAAAACGCAAATCCACCATCCGTGAATATGCCGAAGCGATCCTTATCGCTTTATTGCTTGCACTTTTTATCCGAACCTTTGTGGTCCAGGCTTTTAAAATTCCTTCCGGATCCATGCTAAACACCCTTCTTATAGGGGACCATATTCTTGTTAATAAATTCATATACGGCATAAAAAACCCTTTCACAGATAACACATGGATCCCGGTAAAAAAACCGGAAAGGGGTGATATTGTTGTGTTTAAATATCCCATAAATCCTGCACAGGATTATATAAAAAGAGTTATCGGGACGGAAGGAGACAAGATAGAAATCAAAAATAAAAAGGTTTATGTTAATGGCGAACCGCAGGATGAAAGGTATACCATTTTTAGTGATAAAAAAATACTTCCCCCGGGAGAACCTAACCGTGACAACATGGGGCCGACAATAGTGCCGGAAAACTCTTTGTTCGTAATGGGTGACAATCGGGATAACAGTTATGACAGCAGGTTCTGGAAATTTGTCGATTTAAAGGCGGTAAAGGGAAAAGCCTTTATCTTCTATTGGTCCTGGGACAAGAAAAAATTTAATGGGTGGACACCAACGGATTTTTATCGATCTGTACGCTGGGGCCGGATTGGCGATCTGGTTCATTAGCCTTTATTATAAATAAAACAAATTAGTTCAATCATTTAAAAGTAACTTTTTTGTTTCATTTGCTTGACTTTTTCCATCTCTTGTTATCCAATTAATGAAGTTTGTAATTGAAGTTATTTTGGGATACGGCATGAACAAAGGACCAGCATGAGCAGCGAGCACCTTTTTGCCCATAAACACATTCTCGGCCTCGATCACCTCTCTGTACCCGATATCGAGCACATCCTCAATACTGCAGAATCATTCAAAGAAATTTCAAGAAGATCTATCAAAAAAGTTCCTGTTCTGCGCGGCAAAACTGTCGTCACCTTGTTTTTTGAACCGAGCACACGAACCCGCCTATCTTTTGATATAGCAGCCAAGCGGATGAGTGCTGACACCTTCAGCATTTCAGCCTCGACAAGCAGTACTACAAAGGGTGAAAGCCTGGCTGACACAGCTAAAAATATTGAAGCCATGATGCCAGACATCATCGTTATGCGGCATCCAAGCTCGGGCGCATCCAATTACCTGGCTAACCGCATAAATACTTCGGTTATAAATGCCGGCGACGGTACCCATGAACATCCCAGCCAAGGGCTGCTTGATCTTATGACGGTTAAAGAACATAAGGGAAAGATCAAAGGACTCAAGGTTGCCATCATCGGCGATATCAGCCACAGCCGGGTTGCACACTCGGACATAATCGGCTTTTCAAAAATGGGGGCAAACGTTTTTGTCAGCGGGCCGGCCACACTCATCCCCAAAAAAATCAGCCGACTGGGGGCCAGGGTTTGCACCACCATTGAAGAGGCAGTCAACAATGCCGATGTTGTCATGCCCCTGCGCATTCAGAAAGAAAGACAGAGTGACCCGTTGATCCCTTCCTTCAGGGAGTATGCTGCATTTTTCGGCATAAACCGGGAGATTTTAAAGGTTGCCAAACCAGATGCGCTTGTCATGCATCCGGGCCCTATCAACAGAGGGGTTGAACTGGCCCCCGATGTGGCGGACGGCTCCCAGTCCGTTATCCTTGACCAGGTAACCAACGGTGTGGCTATCCGCATGGCCTTGATGTATCTCGTTCTCGGAGGAACATAAAAATGATCCGGACACAAGCCATACTCTTGAAAAATGGCAGGATCATTGACCCTGCCAACAGAGTGGATAAAAAAGCCAGCCTCCTGGTAGAAAAGGGTAAAATTCAAGCCATCTTCAGCCCACGACAGAAAACTCCGTCCCTCCCCAAAAAACTCCAATCCATTGACCTGCAAGGGAAATGGATTGTTCCCGGCCTGATAGATATGCATGTCCACCTGCGGGAACCAGGGGAAGAATACAAAGAAACGATAGAAACAGGCACCAAGGCTGCTGCTGCGGGTGGATTTACCGCTGTTGCCTGCATGCCGAATACGACCCCGGTCAATGACTGTCAATCGGTGACCAGACTCATTTTAGAAAAGGCAGAAAATGCTTATGCCCGGGTGTATCCTGTCGGGGCTATCAGCAAAGGTTTGCAAGGAGAAAGCCTCGCAGAATTTGGCGAGATGAAACAGGCAGGAGCTGTTGCTGTTACTGATGACGGCAAACCGGTAACCGACAGCCAGTTGATGCGCAGGGCCCTAGAGTATGCCTCCAATTACAACCTCATGGTTATCTCTCACTCTGAAGACTACAGCCTCAGCCGCAACGGTGCCATAAACGAAGGATTTGTTTCAACAAGTATGGGCCTGAAGGGCATTCCCCATATAGCTGAAGAAATAATGGTATATCGCGACCTGGCCCTGGCCGAGTATACCGGCTGCACCCTTCATCTTGCCCATATCAGCACAAAGGAATCTATTAATCTCATTCGGCTCGCCAAGCAGAAAGGAAGCCCAGTGACGGCGGAAACAGGCCCTCATTATTTCTCCCTGACAGAGAAGGCTGTCAAAGACTACAACACAAATGCAAAAATGAACCCACCGTTGCGCACGCAGAAAGATCTTGAAGCAGTCATTAAAGCCATAAGTGACGGCACCATTGATGTTATCGCCACAGATCATGCCCCCCATTCAATACTGGAAAAAGACTTAGAATTTGACCAGGCCGCAAACGGCATCATTGGCCTGGAGACTGCTGTACCGCTAGCTTTGGCTCTCTTTAGAAAGGGATATATTAATGCAGCCAGACTGGTAGAATTATTGTCAACCAATCCTGCCAAAATTCTTGGAGTCAAGGGAGGTTCGCTAGAGATTGGGTCTGATGCCGATATTGCTGTTATTGACCCGGAACACAGCTTTGTCCTGCACGAAAAAGACATCGTCTCCAAAAGCAAAAACTCACCATTTATTGGCGTCAAACTGCAAGGAAAGGCTCTTCTCACAATATGCGGCGGCAGGATAACCTATAACGCCATATCCGACTAACCCGCATTCACGGCCTGAATTTTTCGGACTGATCAGCTATGCGCAAAGGTATCACGCATAACTGTCACCCGCCTGATGCTTTCCTGCATTCTTGCCTGCAGCGCAGGATTTTCCGCAATGCCTTTGCCGGTCTTTCCAAGTGCGTCAATTACCTTTTCATGGCTTTGGCATATCAACAGCAGGTCAGCCCCTGCAGCAAAGGCCTGCAACGCAGCCTGCCCCAGGTCACCCTCCTTTTCAATGGCCCCCATTTCCAGGTCGTCGGTTATGACAACACCATCATACCCCAGATCATTACGCAGCAAGTCAGTAAGGATTATCTTTGACAGGGTAGCCGGGCTTTCCGGGTCCAAATGCTGGTAGATGGTATGCGAGGTCATGATAGAAGCAACACCCGCAGCAACAGCCTGTTGAAATGGCAGGATATCTTGTGCTCTCAGTTCAGGCTCTGGTTTCGCAACATATGGCAGCTTTAAATGGGGATCAACAACAGCTGCCCCCAGGCCTGGAAAATGCTTGGCGCAGGCGGCAATGCCGTGGGCCTGCATTACCCTGATAACATGCGTACCGAGCCTGCTTACCACCCCAGGATCGCCCCCCAGGGAGCGCTTTTCCATAAAATATTCCTTACCCGCCTCACAGACATCCAGAACAGGAGCCAGATTATAATTGACGCCGATGGACTTGAGTTCACTTGAGCAAACGCTGGCATAGTCGCTAAGGCTATTTTCGGGATTTTCAGACTGTGCCAGCACCCTGGCATCTGGAAACTGAGTAAACGGGGGGGCCAAACGTGTAACAGACCCTCCCTCCTGGTCAATGGCGATGAGTGGTGGACCAAGATTGTTTTGGGTGCAAACTCTATGAAGCTCGTCTGAAAGCTTTTTTAACTGCTCTGGCGATTCAACATTTCTTTTAAAATAGATAAAGTTGTTGATCCGGAATTCTTCTATCAGGTTCCGTGTTGAGTCGTCCAGTGTAACTCCGGGAAGCCCCGCCATAAAAAGCTGGCCCAGAGATAACTCATACTGTGCGGTATCAGGAGTTGCCATTATAGCACCCTGTTTTTATACGGCACCGGATCCTTTATACCTGCTTCCGCAAACCCTTTAAGCCGCAGGCGGCAGGAATCGCACTCGCCACATGCTACACCTTCCCGGTCAGG
>JAUXHH010000207.1 GCA_030621655.1 Desulfobacterales bacterium | reverse complement strand
GGTATCTCCGAAGAGGTCAACCCGTACGGCACGGTCCTCCTCATAGGCTGGAAATATTTCCACCACATCGCCCCGCACCCGGAACGTACCCCGGTGAAACGAAATGTCATTTCGCTCATACAGCATATAGACAAGCCGCCTCTGTATCTCTTCCCTGGGATACTCCTCCCCTGCTTTTAAAAACAGGTGCAGATTCTTGTATTCATCAGGTGAACCGAGGCCATAAATGCAGGATACAGAAGCTACAATAAGAACATCCCGACGGGTCAAAAGAGAACGGGTTGCAGAATGGCGCATCTTGTCAATGGCATCATTTATGGACGAATCTTTTTCTATATAGGTGTCTGATTGGGGGATGTATGCTTCAGGCTGATAATAATCATAATAGGAGACAAAAAATTCCACTGCATTCTCTGGAAAAAGCTCCTTGAATTCAGAATAGAGCTGGGCTGCCAGAGTCTTATTTGGTGCTATGACAAGTGTTGGCCTTTGCACCTGTTCCACGACTTTTGCAATCGTAAAAGTCTTTCCCGAGCCGGTGACCCCCAATAAAACCTGTTTAGGGTATCCGGCCTTCATCCCTTCTGACAGAAGTTGAATGGCCTTTGGCTGGTCCCCGGCAGGAGTAAATGAGGACTCTATCTTAAATGATTTTTCCATGGTGAATATCCGAACCCAAAATCCTGGTGTTATCCTTCCCCTTCAAAAGGCTTGTCACTCACACCACAACAGGCACAAAGTACAAAGGCACAAAGGCACAGAGTTTTTCCAGATGGAAACTCTCAACCAATTTAATGTTTTTTTGATTTTTGCCCAATTTGCTCAGTTTAATAATTTTCTGAAAAGCACCCAACAGTATCAAATACTTTGTGCCTATGTGCCTTTGTGCCTTGGATACTAAAAGGCTGGCCTAAAACCCATTTTACCAAAACATTGAGAACTGCCCTGAAGACCAAGTTTACTCTTTTGAAATTATTTAACCTTTTTTCCACGGGATCAGCATGGATACTTTTTTACGATACGCCAGGTATGGTTCTCCAATCTCGTGAATGAGCTTTTTTTCTTCCAGGAATGCACCAATAATTAAATATGCAGTCAGTATTATCTTCGAGACCAATGAAACATCGGATATCGAACCAAATGCCCAGACCAGAAGGATTCCACCGCTGTACCATGGATGCCTGACATATTCCAAAATACCTGTAGTGTAAAAATCCATGGCTTCTATTTTCCTACCTTCCCGCATCTCCTGCACCTGCTTTATGCCAAGCACGTAATGCGTATCAAACACCTTGTATCCTCCGTAGAACAGGACAAAAGAGGCCAGATACATGCCGAATTTGAGCAAATTCCACGGTCCAGGCCAGGAAAAAATTACCTCTTCATAAATGAGTTGTTGATAGATAACTACGGGTACTAATGTAAGAAGGCTGAAAGCATTAAAAGCCATTCTGTAATAGGCAAATTTTACTCCCAACATATCCTTTACTTTGGCTATAAAAAACCTGCTTACCAGCAGGCTGTGCAAACTACACCAGAGTATCCACAGTAAGGCCAAAATATAAAGTGAGTTCAGTTTACCCATTTTTCGTCACAGATTAAGAATATTGCAAAGACCGAAAAGTTAAAGATAATTAATAGTTTGACATCTTGCTTCATACTAAATATTTATTAAAAAAAATATTATTTCCGAATTACCATGCTTATGCTTTAAAACTACATTGCATATTTACAACTCAGCTACAGGTAAAAAACTACCATGCTCACTATAAGCAGTAAAAGCAGATATGGCATAGCCGCACTCCTGGCTCTGGCGGAATTCTACAATTCCGGCCTCCTGCAGATAAAAGACATTGCCTCGCGCTGTGATATTCCGCATCAGTACCTTGAACAAATATTCAACCGGCTCGGCAAAACGGGAATTCTAAAGAGCACCAGGGGAAAAAATGGGGGCTATGAACTCGCAAAACCGCCCGAAAAGATCACAGTATTGGAAATTGTAAATGCCCTTGAAGGCGAAATTGAATTTGTCCCAAGATCTGACAGCAACAATGATGTCATTGTTGAACTTTTTCAGGAAGCAGAAGACAAGCTGAAAAAAGTTCTTTCTGTAAACCTTGCTGATCTCGTCTCAAAACAACAGTCATTACAAAAAAACGTTATATATGACATTTAATCTCATCCTCTCCTCCCATTCCGGGAACTCCCGGTCGCCAGCAACGAACTTCTTTCATCTTTTATCCACTATTCTAAAAAATCCACTAGCCCGCATTTCTCGCTACCTTTGAGTTTTTTTTAGATATTTTCTTGACATTTTTAAATTTGTGCTTTATTACTTGACTAAGTTGATCAGTTTAGTGGGTTAATTAATAAATCAAAAAAACTTTGTAATATTTATTGATTTCAGCAGCAACAACAGGAGACGTCATGCAAATAACGGTAAATGGAGAAAACAACGAGCTTAAAGAAATTGAAGTAAACCTTTCAAAGCTTCTGGAATTGCGGAAAGTTGAATCCCCAGAAATGGTTGCGGTCCAGCTCAATGGCGAATTTATAGAAATGAACAACTACTCCTCTACCTATCTTAAGTCCGGCGATGATATTGAGTTCCTCTTTTTCATGGGAGGCGGCAGTAAATGACCGGATTTGCCACCAGTTCCATTCATGGCGCACAATTAAAAGCTGATGTTCACGGCAGCCTCAGGATGCCTGTCTATGACACTGTGGCCTTTGAATTTGAAAGTGCAAAAGACATCAACCAGGCTTTTGCCGGGCAGAAACCTGCCCATGCCTATTCTCGTATCAGTAATCCGACTGTTGAGGATTTTGAGCAGCGCATCCGTCTCATCAGCGGCGGCTCCGCTGTAATAGCTGTCTCTTCCGGCATGGCGGCCATTACCAATGTGATACTGGCACTTGCCGGAGCAGGGACCAATATTGTCACAAGCAAACATCTTTTCGGGAACACCCTGTCGCTCTTTGAAAGAACCCTTAAGCCCTGGGGACTGGAAGTCAGGTATGTGGACATGTCAAACCCGACAGAGGTCCACCGGGCAATAGATGAAAATACACGGGCTGTTTTTCTAGAAAGCATTACCAACCCTCAGCTTGAGGTAGCTGACTTTAAGGCAATAGCAGAAGTAACTTCTGAAGCATCCATACCACTCATAGTTGATGGCACGGTCACCACACCATATCTCTTTCGTTCCAAGGAATTCGGGGCAAATATAGAGGTACTGTCCAGTACCAAGTATATCTCAGGCGGCGCCACCTCCATCGGCGGAGTAATTATCGATAACGGTAACTTTGACTGGCGTAAGTCTCCCAGGCTCAAAGACTGGGCCAAGAAAATGGGCCCTCTTGCCCTGCTTGGGGCGCTGCGCAGAGAGGTATTCAGGAATGTGGGATCATGCCTGGCTCCGCATCATGCATATCTGCATAGCCTTGGCCTGGAAACCATGAGCCTGCGTATTGAAAAGAGCTGCTCCAATACTCTTGATCTGGCAGAATTTCTCCAACAACATGAAAAGGTTGTGTCAGTGAATTACCCCGGCCTGCCGGATTCAGAATTTCACGAAATAGCTTCAGCACAGTTTGGCAAACGCTATGGAGGCATACTGACCTTTGACCTGGAAAGCCGTGAGGCCTGTTTTGCACTGCTTGACAACTTAAACCTTATTAAAAGAGCTACAAACGTTAATGACAACAAAACGCTTATCCTGCATCCGGCATCAACAATTTTCTGCGAATACCCGGATGAAGTTCTAAGC
>JAUXHH010000031.1 GCA_030621655.1 Desulfobacterales bacterium | reverse complement strand
CACTGACGCAACAATCAGGGCTATTGACCGTAAACGTGAGCAGGAAAGACGTTTCATGCTTTCCCAGGCTTACAAAAATGCTGAAGAGCTCTCGACAAGGCTTGTCCAGCGACTCATTGATCGCCATATTATTGAAACCACATCAGAGCAGGCAATGCGTGAGCTGTTTTGTGATCAATTTCGTACACTCTCCAACATGGAAGAATTTGACATCCAATTCAAAATCGCACCCTTGCGGAATCTTGCTACGGATCCAAACTTTATCAGCCTCTTTCTCACCCAGTATATAATTGAAGACCTGATCGACCATCCCAAGGTCCAGGACGTCTTTGGTGACGACCTTGATATTTATCTCGCGGTGGATTCAATTCTTAATAAAATACGTCCTTCTTAATTTATTGAGTAATTCTTTTGCAGCTTGCTCCCCATGCAGCTATTACATCCCGATGAAATTCCATCTCTCGTTTATGCCAACCAGCAGGGAGAAATAAAAAATTTTCCTGATATCCATATGGCCGGGAGAAGTGGCAATTTCTATTTCAAACCAGCCCTTGATGAACTCATACCGCTTCCAGAAGGAAGTGAACTCTTCCTCTTACCGGAAAGACTTCCCATAGGGATTTCACCCGAAAACGACAGTCCGGTTCTGCTTGATCATAATCCGGACAATGCGGGAGACATGATACAGGCAGTGGCGGCCTTCATGGCCCCGGCACACACAGCTATTCATACTGCAGCCTATGAGTCTGTCCAAAAGGATATTGCCCCCCTGCCCCTTTTCGCCTATACGGCGATTGGCTGGCATAACGGCAAATTCTGGGTCTCGGCTTTCCGGAGCGATTCGGATTGTCGGCAGGATGCAGGCTCTTTTGATAGCGAAAAAATCAAAAAGAAAACTATCCAAAAACTTAAAAAAAATCCCCAAAACAGACTCATTCAGCACCTGGGGAAATGTTGTCTTACCTATGGATGTCCGGCTGCACGAAATTATTTCCTCGGCCGTTGGGAAGCTCCACTTCCCACCTCGCCATCCTGCAATGCCAGGTGTGTGGGCTGCATCTCTTTGCAGCCCTCAGGATGTTGTCCCGCCACCCAGGACCGAATTAACTTCACCCCAAAAGTTTCTGAAATCTCCGGCTTGGCCGTACCTCATCTGAAACAGGCTCAACAGGCAATTGTCAGCTTTGGACAGGGTTGCGAAGGGGAGCCGCTGCTGCAGGCTACAACCATCGAAAAAGCAATCCGTTCAATCCGGTCCCAGACTGAATGCGGCACCATCAATCTCAACAGCAATTCCAGTCTGCCCGGCCAGATCAAACTTCTCGCTGAGGCAGGACTGGACAGTTTAAGAGTGAGCCTGAACAGTGCAAGAGAAACATGCCATACAAACTACTACAGGCCTGTTAATTTTTCCCTTGCCGATGTGTTGGAATCAATTGATGTTATGAAACAGGCTGACAAATTTGTATCTCTTAACTACTTTATTCTTCCCGGCTTTACAGATGATCCGGATGAATTTGCAGCATTTTGTAATCTTGTCAGTACGCACCAGCCTGACCTGATCCAACTGCGGAACCTGAATATGGATCCTGACTGGTACTTTGAAACCGTAAAATACCAGCCTAGCCAAGCGCCTATGGGAATACGCACTTGGTTAGCTGAATTAAAAAGACTCTTTCCAGCACTTCGCTTCGGGTACTTCAACCCTTCATTACGCTGATACGATTGTAACCCGCAGTCACACATTTCAGCATTCATAGTGACTGGTGAGAAACCCGGGCTAACAAATACGTGACAATACCTCAGAGAATGTTTTTTCTGTATGTCAGGCATTTTTAAAAATTTCCTGCTGTACATAACAAGCTGATAAATCATGCAATTCTATTTCTTTGAGTACATAAAACACATTTGAGGAGTTTCTATGTCGCAATTTTATTGACCTTTATCTCTATTTTGCATATATGAAGGGAATCATTCTCATGTAACAAGCTTAATATTTTCCAGGGAGATACTCCATGAAGGAATTAGATGATAATATGCGGTTGACCAGCCAACGCCAGGTGATTATAGAAGAACTGGAGAAAGTGAAGTCGCACCCTACTGCCAATGAAATCTATGATATGGTACGAAAAAGACTGCCAAGAATCGGACTTGGCACGGTCTATCGTAACTTAGAACTCCTGGCAGGAAAGGGTATTATCAAAAAACTTGAGGTCGGTGGCGAACAAAAACGATTTGATGGTGACACATCCCCGCACTATCATATTCGCTGCGTTGAGTGCGGCCGGGTTGAAGACATTTTTATTGAAAGACCTAAAGGGTTAGAGAAAAGTGCAGCTTCCTGCTGCAGCTATAAAATACTGGATCACCATGTTCAATTTTCCGGTATCTGCAGCCACTGTCTGCCAGACGCCTAACCCGCATTTCTCACGAACATTTCAGCCTTTAATTGTGAGAAACCCGGGCTAATTGCTATTGAAAACGAATCTTGGCGAACCTTCGCTTTCCAACCTTGACCAGGACATCCTGATCCGGTTGAACAGAAAATCCTGAATCAAGCACCTTTTCACCGTCCAGTGTCACTGCCTGCTGTTTAATCAGGCGGCGTGCCTCTGAAGTGGATTTGGTCAGCCCGGCTTCAACAAGAAGTTTTGGCAGCCAAATCTCCCCATCTGCTTTTTGCAGGATTAGTTCCGGAATGTTTTCAGGAAGCCCATGATGTTTAAAGACCTGTTCAAAGGACTCTTCAGCCCTGGCACTCTCTTCCTCACCGTAAAATCTGGAGGTTAATTCCCGCGCCAGTTTCTTCTTTACTTCCTTCGGGTGTATTCTCCCCTCTTGCATATCTTGAGACAGAATTTCAATCTCAGCGGCAGACAGATCACTGAGCAGCTCATAATACCTGAACATAAGGGTATCTGAAATTGACAGAACCTTGCCGTATATATCGTCGGCAGATTCCGTAATGCCGATATAATTGCCCAGGGACTTGCTCATCTTATTGACACCGTCCAAGCCTTCAAGCAGGGGCATGGTGATCACTACCTGGGGTTCCTGGTTCCAGGAACGCTGCAAATCCCTTCCCATGAGAAGATTAAACAGTTGGTCCGTGCCGCCCAACTCCACATCGGCTTCCAGAGCAACCGAATCATAGCCCTGGATCAACGGATACATGAACTCATGAATACCGATGGGTTTTTCATTTTCAAACCTGACTTTAAAATCCTCCCGTTCAAGCATGCGTGCAACGGTAAGTTGCGAAGCAAGTTTGATCATATCGTATGAGGTCAGTTTGCCCAGCCAGGTACTGTTAAAAACCACTGTGGTTTTCTCAGGGTCAAGAATTTTAAATATCTGTTCCTTGTATGTCTCGGCATTTCTTGCAACATCATCAAGGGTCAACGGTTTCCGGGTTTCTGATTTTCCTGTTGGATCACCAATCATCCCGGTAAAGTCACCGATCAGAAAATAAATATCATGACCAAGGTCTTGAAAATGCTTCATTTTCTGAATTAAAACCGTATGGCCTAAGTGAAGGTCCGGCGCTGTGGGATCAAAACCGGCTTTAATTTTCAGCGGCACCCCACTTTCAGCTGATTTTTTCAGTTTGCGCACCATGTCATCACGGGATACGACATCAACGGCGCCGCGCTCAATCAGTGATATTTGCTCATCAATTGTATAGTTCATGGTAGTTTATTTTGCTGCAGGCTGATCTTATTTGGCGTATTCCACAGCCCTGGTCTCTCGAATTACCGTCACCCGAATCTGACCGGGATAGGTGAGTTCACTCTCTATTCTCTTGGCAACATCCCTGCTCAAAACGGTTGCAGCACTATCGTTGACATCACCGCTGTCAACAACAATCCGCAAATCCCTGCCGGCCTGGATGGCATAAGATTTTTCAACCCCATCGAAGGAATTGGCAATTTTCTCCAGATCTTCAAGGCGCTTGACATAGGTTTCAAGCATTTCTTTGCGAGCACCGGGTCGGGCACCTGAAAGAGCATCAGCAGCCTGGACCAGGACGTCAAGAACACTTTCAGGAGTCACATCTTCATGATGCGCTGCAATGGCATGAATCACCTCCTGGGGCTCTCCATATTTTTTCGCAATATCGCCTCCGATTGTTGCATGGGAACCTTCCACTTCATGGTCCACCGCCTTGCCAATATCATGCAACAGGCCGGCTCTTCTGGCCTGTTTATTATCAAGCCCCAGTTCGTCCGCCATGATACCGCAGAGAAAGGCGACCTCAACGGAATGCTGCAGCATATTCTGCCCATAGCTGGTCCTGTATTTCAAGCGCCCAAGGAGTTTGATTAATTCAACATGGAGACCATGGACACCCACATCAAAAGTAACCTGCTCTCCTGCTTCCCGCATGGTCACTTCCAGTTCCTTTGACACCTTTTCAACAATCTCTTCTATACGGGCCGGATGAATTCTGCCGTCAACAATCAATTGCGTCAACGCCAGCCGGGCAACCTCACGACGTACCGGATTAAATCCGGAGAGGATAACAGCCTCCGGTGTGTCATCAATAATAATATCGATACCGGTGGCAGCTTCCAAGGCACGAATATTTCTGCCTTCCCGACCAATGATCCGTCCTTTCATCTCCTCACTTGGCAGAGGCACAACCGAAACCGTGCGTTCAGCAACATAATCACCTGCATAGCGGGAAATTGCCAAGGCCAGTATATTCTTGCCTTTCCGGTCTGCCTGCATCTTCATCTCATTTTCAATGAGAACCAGTTTTTTCCCCGCCTCGAGACGTGCCTCACCCTCAATACTTTCCATGAGCATTTTTTTAGCCTCTTCTCTTGAAATCCCTGCTATTTTTTCAAGTTTGAAACGCTGCTCTTCAATTAATGCATCTACTTTCTTCGTCTGCTCCTCAAGCTGCTTTTCATGTTGAACAAATGACTGCTCCCGCCGCAACAGATCGGTTTCTCTCTTATCCAGGAGATCGATTTTTGTTTCTAACTGATCCAGTTTCTGACTGATACGCTTTTCTTCAATAATAACTTCTGATTTTCTTTCGCGGATGTCCTTTTCAGCCTCCTGTTTCAGCTGATAGGCCTCATCTTTACTTTGCAGTTGGGACTCTTTCTTGATCTGTTCTGCTTCACGGATTGCCTTTTCAATAAGCTGTTTGCCCTGGCTTTCAATATTTTTCTGGTGTATTTCGGTAAAACGTTTACGAAGATATATACCGATAATAATACCAGCAAAAATAGTAACCAGAACTAAAGCAACTACCTGCATTGTTTCATTAAATATATTCACGGAGCCAAACCTCCTAGTTGTATTAGCCCTTCCACATCCCACTCCGGTTCAAGAAAACGACCTAAACCAAAGGCATAAAAAAGCTATTGTCTGTAAATACTTAGAAAAAAAGGAAATAAGGCGGGACACAATCTCTTGTGCCAACAAGCCGGTCTTAATAAATCCCGGACTTGCCTTTAGGTGTCACCCCTCAATAGCGAAAAGTTGCTTCGACGAAATTGAGCAACTTTATAAAGGGGACGATTATAGTGCCAAGCTCCCCAAATCCATTAACGGGAGTACAACTGTATGAATACTTAAAGAACAATTACCCAATATTTTAACATTTCAGGTGTGCCATTTATTACTTGCTTTTTATATCAACCTGATCTTTCAGGAATTGCTTTTAACAGTTGATAACTCCCGATCTTTCTCTAAGTTCCTAGAGTTTCTCTTTTTTCAAGGGGCCAGAAAACCAAATACCTTTTCCAGGCCCATATATTAAACATCCCAGTCACATGAACAGAAGACTGAGATGTGCTAAACTCTTAATAAATCCCCCACCCTGCCGTGTCAACAGAAAGATAGAACCTAACTTTCGCTAGGTGGGCAATACTCATAATCCCTTCTAGTAATTCCGCAATTCTGCGGATTTTCTATCCAGAAACAGAGGAGGCGCCCTATCTTTAAGAGTTGGCTCAAACTTAACCTGTTAAGCACCAACAGCGCAGGGGAAAATCTTCCAACTCAATTTAACAGCAATTTCCGTATGCCGAAATTCTGCTGTGTTTATAAGAACACTTTTAATCGTTCTGAACAAGTCTTGATTCGTTCTCTATAGTACCTGTCTCGCTGAACTCAGTTTGCATCTCACTGTCAGGGGGCAGCGAGTTTTCAATGACCGAGGTTAATCGGTCAACGAGTACGCTCATTTGCTGTTCGTATTGCTCAAAATCCCTTTTCAGGCGCACATACTTTCCAGCCATATTAAGACTGGTTAAAACTGCCACCTTATTAGCCGGCAACAGGCTTTTTGATGACTTTGAAAGATTTTCAATCTGCATTTTAACCAAGTGCAGAATTTCCTCAATATCTTCCTCAGGAGCATCAGTGTACAATGGATATTCCTGGCCGAGAACCTCAAATTTGACCAATCGTTCCATTTAAAACACCTTTAACTAAATTCCACGGGACAGCTTAGCATAAATCCCCTTCAACATCACGGTAGCAAATCGGACTATATCTATCACTTTACACAAAACAGACTTATACCGGCTGTTCTGTTGCTATAGTAAACAGCGACGAAGACTCTTTTGACAAACTCCGGGCTTCTCCTTCCCTTGAATCGCTGTTGTGTCCTGTCCCCTCTTTTTCTAATATTTTTTCCCATTCACCTATTCTATCTATCAACCCGGTGACCTGGTTATGCATGACACTCCTGTCCCCCTGGAGACTTTTGACCGTTTCCTGCAGTTCAACAATTTCCTGCTGTTTCTCCTGCAACTGAGCCATCAATTCACTCTTTTCATTTTTCAGCTGGTTATGATTATCAATCAGCTTTTCAACAAATTGCTCCAATCGCCTTAAATTTTCACTCTGTTCCATGCTGGAAATGTCCTCTTTCATTCACAATATTATATTTTCATATTCGCAATTTTCAACAATGACGACTCAATATTCATGGGCCAACAATTTAACTGAATTTGCAGCCCACAGGGACAATGTGGCCGTTATCTGCTTTAGAAGAATCATACCCCTGCAGGAATGACAAAGCAAGCTGTTTGTGGCACTCCTCCATCAATTCAGCTGCAGCCAATATCCTGGTAGAATTAGATACGTACATAGTCCCAACTTAAGGGGCTACCATCCCTGTAAGGCATATATCCATGAAACGTTTTTGGATCATCATCAAACACCAGCGGCAGGAAATAGCGGTCACCTCCCCACATGGGCAGTTTATGTAAACTGTCTATAGGCACCCAACTCAATGCCCCCTCTTCATTGGAAGTAAACGGGGTGCCGCTGAACCGGTCAATCCTGAAAATAAACCCCAGCCAATTTTCACCTCCCGGCCCGAATCCGGTCCAGTTTATTGTTCCTCTCAAAAGAATTTCTTCACATTTTATACCTGCCTCTTCATAGATTTCCCTGCGCAGGCAACTCACCACATCTTCATTGGGGAGCATCTTGCCGCCAAGGCCATTATATTTATCCAAATGGTGATCGTTTTGACGTAAATTACGATGAATTAAAAGGGTCTTGCTGTGGTCCCTGGAAAGGATATAACCGAGAGTTCCTACAATTGGACAATACATCATTTTTCACATTTCAATTTATCAGTTGCCTTTATGAAAACGTTGGCAAACCGGCGGGTAAGCCAGAACCTGTATTCAACACCTCCACCCTGGTTTTCCTTTTCAGATATACGCAGGAGAAGTCGGTCCTCAATACTGTTATATTCAAAATTAATCTGTAATCTCTCTGCCATCCCCAGCACCTCTGCTCAATTCACCACAAAACTATCTGGACTTTCATATGACTTTAGCTGTTTCAGCTTTGTTCTATCACCCCATTAGTTTCGTAAACTTTTTTA
The DNA here is from genome assembly GCA_030621655.1 of Desulfobacterales bacterium. Classification (GTDB taxonomy): domain Bacteria; phylum Desulfobacterota; class Desulfobulbia; order Desulfobulbales; family BM004; genus BM004. The sequence continues at coordinate 4,170 of JAUXHH010000031.1, read as the reverse complement.
CTTTTGTAAATTTAGTTTACAAATAAAAACACACACGTAGTATATTGACACCTCAAAATTTCACCAATAACACTTCCCTTTACATCTAGCCCCACTCACAAACTCTCCTTACCCTGGAATTATCCACCTATCTATTTAGCTAATATCATTTAAATATTTTATATATTTACTTCGATTTTTCGCCCTGGTGAAAACTTTTTTTGCTGCCAATACTAATTTTAAACAAGAATTGGCATTCCTTTTGCTATTAATGAAGTAACGATTCCCTTTTTTACTGAAATTCAATAAGGCAATTTGCTTTTCCAGGAAGCTGGTAATGCAAAACCGAAAACGACATTTTTTGAATGGGGAGTACAAAAATATGCAGACAAATTCAGACTCTACAAAAATCTCTGACGTGACAAGCAAGGTAATAGACAAAATTATGATGGCAACAGGAATTATTGCATATGTCTGGATATTGGCATTTCTCCTCGTTGGCATGATTGCTAAATAATCTATCCTGGTCCCGGTTACGGTTTCTTTTTTCAGAAACCCATCACTTACACATAAATGCAATCCGGACGAACTCCCTGGAGGAGACTACAAACAGACTCTAAATACCACCACAGGGCCCCCTTGCTTCCTTAGCTGTATTGACTCTCTTTGATGAAACTCAGCTCACTGCAACCCCCATAAAATGCAGACCATCCTCAACCCAATAAGTCAAACAGCTTAAGGGGCCCTACTCCTCAAAAGCCCGTTTCTGTTCCCCCGGAAACGGGCTTTCTTTGTTCTCAATAACAGCGTCCGGGAATATATTGACAGCAACGAAATCTTACGGTTTGCAATTTTGGCATATATTTATTTTACACTCATCATTTATATTTCGAACCCTATTCACTAAATGTTGAAACAATAATAATTTCTATTCTTAAATTTCATTTGCCTGTTAGGTAAGAATGCGACCATGCCAAGATCTGAATTCTCTAAAACATTTGTCAGGCCAGACAATACAGCTGTATTAAATTGCCCACAGTGCGGCCAGCAAAAAGTCATCTCGTCGGGTCAATTCAGAGGCTATAAACATAAACTTAAAGTTAAATGTTTGTGCAAAAAAAACTTTAAGGTCTTTCTCGAATTCCGTAAAAAGATGCGAAAAAGAACAAATCTGAAAGGAACCTATCTCAATCATTCACAAAAGGGCTGCAGGTGTAATCTTGTCATTCTGGATATTTCTGTGACCGGCCTGGCATTTTCCTGTGTAGATGCACCTACTTTCAAAGTGGGTGATGAGCACCGAACTGAAATCAGGCGCGATGTTATTGTCGGGAATGTTCGCCCAGGAGTCGTTGGAGGTGAATTTGAAATTTCCGCTAAATCAACCTTTGACGGACCATTGGGATATTATGTTATGTCATAATTTATTGGTGCTATAAGCGACTTCAATGTTTCTATATCAGATATATTTTTCGGAAAATTCTTTCAATTGTATCTTCAAAATATGCCTTGAAGAATAAAAAATGACTAAGGCTCCTGTTTATCACCTTTTTTCAAGTATCCAATAATGATCGGTACAGCAGGAGGGATGCGTCTGCTGCTGGTGGTGATATTTCGAATCATTGACAAATGCGTGCCTTCGACGGTCCGGAGGGGAATCCCTTCCAGCCTGGCTGATTCAACGGTCACCAGTCCGTCTCCCAAGCCATGGGTCATTAAAATCATGTATTCACCAATATCATCAACCAGTTTTTGCTGATCTTCAGGCACTTTTGGCCTATATCGTCAACCATGCGTTTAATATCATCTTCCTGCCAGGGGCTGGATATACCGGCAATAATGAACATGTCAATATCCTCAGGATGAGGCCGGCTGTTCAACTCGGTCAAAAAACGGCTTTCCGGCAGCAGGTCGATTTTTGCCTCGCCAGCGCCGTCAAATATTACCCCCTGCCAGCTTATTTCACCGTTTGACAGGGCCAAAATCTTTTTTGTTTTTTTTGTTCATAGTATTGAGCCTCAGGGCGATTGATCACGGTATATTCGCTGCGGAATCGGTTCGCCTAACCGCACAGCAGTGTGTATCAACAATCGCTCAATCGAACTCAGTTTGGAGCGATCGGCAAGCACGTTACGGGCCAATTCCGGTTCATCGGTAATAATGCCGTCTACACCCAGCGACATCATACGAGACATGGAAACCAGGTCATTTACGGTCCAGACAAACACCTGCTTATCGGCCAACTGTGCGCTACGGATAAAGCCAGGCGTCGCCATTCCCATATTGACCGCAAAAAAATCCACGTCCAGATCAAACAGGTTGCCGATCGCTTTGGAGGACAGCAATCCAACAACCCAATCCGGTCGAAGTGTGTGGAACTTCTTGATGCCGCTGTGCTTTAACGACATGATGGCAACATCGTCAACCATGCCGGCCTCTTCAACGATGTCCACAACCCGCTGTTCCAGCTGCTGGTCATGTCCATAGTACTTAAGCTCGATGAGAACACGGGCCTGGCCTCGTGTTTCCTCCAGCACCTTGGCCAGGGTCGGCACCCGTTCAACTGAGAACTCCGGGCCGAACCAGCTCCCGACATCGATTTCCCGCAACTCCTTCAGGGTGCTGTCCCAGACCTTTAGGTCCAAGCCTGCAAGCTTCATAAAATCGCTATCATGGATCACCACAACTTCACCATCGATCGACTCCTGGACATCAATCTCGATCCAGTCTGCACCATCCTCCATGGCTTGGCGTACGGAGGCGAGTGTATTCTCAGGTGCCTTACCGGCAGCCCCGCGATGAGCGATGACCGCGACATCATCATGTGTCTGGATGTCATTCATTAGCCAGGTCCCGAAAAGAACGGCAACCACTGTGCCCCCGATCAGGAGCAGGGCGAACCGTGGGGCAGTCATACGCCATCGCCGTCCCTGCTTGCTATCTGCAAGATCGCTTGCTTTTATATCAGGTCCATAGTGTTCATATAATACCACCAAAAGACAGGCAAAGGTGCCCGAGGTAAGTGTCGAGATCAGGAAATTGCCAAGTGACAACAACGCCACGAGCCCCCCCAGCACGAGTACCAGCCAGTTGATTGAATCGAAGAACAAGGGCGCCAGTCTCGCACCCAGGAATTGAACACTGCCCAGCAAAACCGCACCAAGCAGCAGTGCTGCCAACGCCCAGATTCCGAGTGCCATTAAGAATAACCGCTTGTGCCCCTGGGTGAGGTTCTCACTCTCAATAAAGGAACGGGCTGGAGACACGCCAGTAAACAGGACAAGGGTAAGTGCAACCGACCAGGCAAGGAGCTTGCGAATCAGCACTGTGAACATCGTCAGCAGCAGCAGCCCGATGACTACGACTGCAACCAGGAACACTGGTGGTTTTTCGCTTAGGTAATAATTGATGTCATAGTCTGTAATCAAAAACCAGGCGATAGCAACGCCGACAGCGAGAAATGGCAGGATAATTACCAGCACCCGTATAACCAGCCGGATTGCAAATAAGAAGATTCTTCTCGCCCGCCTGGCAGTGAAATACAGTGCGGACATAATACCGATGTGGAGTCCCTGGACGCTTCCGGCACTGATAGCCATCAAGGATGCCAGTTCAAACACAAGGATGGTCATCAGCAAAGCGGCAAACAATATCAGCGCTGCCATCCCGAATGGTGTCAGGAAAAAATATGCAATATCCAGGTCGGAGAGTACGGATTGGCCGGATATACTCAGCAGGAACTGGCCGATAATCCCCACCAACGGGGTGAACAGGGCCACACCAAGTGCCACATAGACAAGGTGTGTTATGAATATCTGTCCGATGCTTTTCCGCAGGACTCTCGACACGTCTCTGTAAAGGACGGCTATGACTTTGGCCAAGCTAGACACCGGGACATCCTTATTATTGGTGTTAATCAACTCTTGGTTGCGATGGGGATTTGATTGTAGTTAGTACTGCACTATAAAGTCAGCTTGCCACAATGTTAACTCTTTGTCATCTCAAACCGAGTTAAGATGCCCACTGGCAATGTTGACTATTAGGCATTCAACAAAAAGTCAAGAGTCGAGTAGCCCGGGGGAATCTCACCCCCAGGCTCTCACAGAATCGGACGTGACAGTCTCCCGTCATCCGGCTCTTATTGTCCAGCCTTTTTAATTAAAGGCTTTGCTTTATCCAACAAGATCCTCC